>NZ_AUIW01000005.1 GCF_000423905.1 Thermus antranikianii DSM 12462
AAAGGGCTACCGCCACTTCCCCCACGTCCACCAGGCGGCGGACGTAGGGCTTAAGGAAAGCCGGGTAATACCGAGATTCCCGATCCCTAGGGACCTTCAGGTCCACCTGGCCAAAGGCGGTCTCCAGCTTGCGGGGGTAGTAGCCGTTCCTGCGGCCTCCGTGCACCTGCAAGAAGGCCGTCCGGTCCAACTCCAGAACCGTCTGCAAAACCTCGGCCACCGTCTCCCGCACCGCTTCCCTCAGCAAGATTCGCAAGGTATCCTGGTCCACGGGGCACCTCCTCGTGCTAAGGTGTGCCCCCCTATTAAACACGGACCCTTACACATAAATCCTTACACGACCGAGGGGCTCGAGGGTGAGGCCATCCAGAACCACCATGGTGGGCGGCCAGTAGCACCCCACCACCGCATACTTATCCTCGTAGCCCTTGAACTTGCTGGACTCAATGGACCGGGCATCCAGGCAGGGCTTGGACTCCGCCACCACCTGGGGCGGGTTCATCCAGAGGTCTATCAGGCTCGCCTTCCCGTCCCGGCCGATGGCCATGAAGTACCGCCCCGTGGCGGACGAGCGCAGAATATGCGTGGCAAAACCGGTGGGCACGATGGTCACCAACTCCTTCTTGTCCCCGTCGATGATGGCCACCTGGCCCGTATCCCGGAGCACCTGGCCGAAGAAGTTCTGCCAGTTGCGGTTATGGAGGGGTTTGGTGGGCCGCTTCTCCGGCGGCACGTGCACCTTCCAGGTCTTCCTGATCTCCTCAAAGGTGGGAACTGGAGGCGACGGGGGCTGCTCCAAAAGGAAGCGGGCAAGGAGCTCGATGTCCTTTTCCTTAAGAATCCCCTGCCGTCCCCAGTCGGGCATGCCCCCAGGAAGGCCGCCGAAGATCACCGCCTTCAGGTACTCCACCCCCTTTTCCGCCATCTTCTTGGGATCAAGGGCGGGACCCGTCGCCCCCTTCCGCAACACCCCATGGCACCCAGCACAGCGGTCAAAGTAGATCTTGGCTGCCTCCTCCTTCTCCGCCGGGCTCAGGGGAGCAGGAGCCTGGGCCAAGGCCAAAGCGGCCAGCAGCAGAGGTCCTAATAAACCTAACGTTCTTTTCACAGCTTTCACCTCCATCAACTAGGATAGACATATCCGAGTAGTACAGATGTCCTATGGCTAAAGTCCCTACAAATCTCCCCACCCAAACTAGCCGGGGGAAGGAAAGGCTAATGGGTATGCTCTTTTTCGCGGAAGGTGGTTGCCACCCACCACCCCCCTTGGGGATGAAGAGATAGGCCGCGGAGCGAAAAGCGATCAAGTACTTCCAGAACAGACACAAGTAGGGTAGCAGAATCATGCCTAAAGCCCCTAACGAAGGTGTAGAAAGAGCCCCCGAGGGTTCTCCCCGGGGACCCTTGGAGGTCCTAAATGGGCGCTCCGGACTATTGGGAACTGGCCCGCTCACTCAAGGGCTCGTAGACACGGATGATCCCCTTCATGTACGGGTGGATGCTGCAGATGTACACGTACTCCCCTGGCTTGGTGAAGGTGATGCGGTACCGTTCTGCGTGGCCCAGCTTGGGGGTCACAAAGGGCTCAGGCCCCTGCACGTCGATCACCACCGCATCATGCCGGCCCGTGCGTTCCCCCTCCAAGAGGTCGAAGATGTCTTCGTTGACGAACTCCACCGTGGTGCCCACGGGGATCTCCAGGACCTTGGGGTAGAAGGAGTTGCCCACCATCTGCACGGTGACGGGAAGGGGTTCTAAAGCCTTTGCCCCAACCGCGACCGGCTGGGCCAGGGCAGGATCCAAGGGCACCCGCACCGTGTGCTCGTGGCTGGGGGAAGCAAGCCCATAGGGATCGACCACCCGCTTGGCACTGGCGGGAATTTCCTTGACCCCGGGCACTCCCTCCGCCCGCACCTCAGGAATCCGGGGCGCATCCTTCCTCGCCCGCAGGATCCCCAAAGCCCCCTTGATGGCGGTACCGAAGACATGGGTTACCAAAGCGTAATCCCCCTCCACGGGCGGAACCCGCCATTCGATGACCCAGGAATCGCTCGGCCCCGCCAGAGCCGTCTGGGAGCCCACCACGAGGTTTTTCGGATTACCCTGGTAGTACATGTACTCAAAGACCCCGCCCACCACGTGGAACGTGCTGGTAAGGTTGGGCCCCACGTTCAGGAAGTAGATGCGTAGATAATCCCCGGGACGCACGGGTATGGGTTCTTCCACGTAACGGAAGTTCCTGCCATTGAACATCACGTAAAGGGCCCTTCCATCGTAGAAATCCCGCCCTGAAGCGTAAGCCTCACTCTGGATTATGTAGAGCTTGAGGTCCGGCCCCCGGCCGAGCTCCCGCTCCATCCGGTACTTCTCCTTGGGCTCCACCACGATCATCCCAAACTGGCCACCCATGGTGTGGGCCATGATGCCGTGGCCCCCAGGGGCGCAGTGGTACATAAAAACTCCGGGAAAGTCCGCGGTAAAGCTGAACTCCCGGGTTTCCCCTGGCTGGACGTTGCCCAGGAACCTCGAGGTCTGGGTGTTGGCGGCATGGATGGAAAGGCCGTGGGTAACGCTATCCAAATTCCGAAGGACGATGTGTACGGTATCCCCTTCCTCCACCACCAACATGGGCCCAGGGCTCATGTCGTTGAAGGAAAAGCCCCTGAGGTAAACCCCCTGATCCACCTCGAAGATGCTGGAGCGGGCCTCGAGGGTAAAGTGCCTTTCCGCCGCCACGCCTGGAATCCCTAAAACCAACCCCGCCAGTACGCCTAAAACTTTTCGCATCCTTCACCTCCCAGGTCCTTACTCGGACCTTTCCATCTGTGTTTTAGCACCACCCCCCAAGGACAGGTGTCCTTGTGACAAATGTCCCAAGATGGGGAGCGCGCACCGAACGCCTCCCCCACCCTTGACCTCGATCAAAGCGATCCCGGCACGGACGGGGGTATCCTCAGGCCATGAGGCTGACCTTTTTGGGTTTAGGACTGCTCTTCACGGGGCTGGGCTTCCTGGGGGCCCTCCTTCCCATCCTCCCCTCCACCCCCTTTTTCCTGGTAGCGGCCTACCTCTTCTCCCGAAGCCATCCCCGCCTCGAGGTCTGGCTTCTTTCCCTACCCCAGGTAGGTCCTTTGGTGAAAAACTACCGGCAAGGCCTCGGCATCCCCAAAAGGACCAAGATTCTGGCCACGGTTTTAGCCCTAGGAGCAGCAAGCATCAGCACCTACGGTCTACCCCACCCCGCAGGCCAGGTAGCCGTAGTCCTCCTTATCGCCTACGGTATCTACTACATCTGGAAGCGCGTGCCCACCCTAGCGCCGGAGAAAGCCCCAAAAGACCAGGAACTCCCAAAGAGCTAAAAAGCCCCCCAGGGCATCCACGTCTCCCCTTCCCCCCCAGGCCCAGCCGTAAGGGGTGGGGAGGGGAAGACCCGTAAACCGAGTCGCCCCGTAGAAGAGGAAGAGGCCCAAGGCCAGAAAGGTGGAGAACCGGTACAGTCCTCTTCCCAGGCGCCCTTCCAAGACCTCCGGGGCCACCAAGAGGAGGAAGAGGAGGGTGTAGCCCAAACCTCCCTGGAGGATCAGCCCCCCGAGGAGCACCCCCTCGTACAAGAAGGCCTCCGCTTCTCCCCCGTAGGCCCTCTGTCCCAGGCTGGCCAGAAGGTCTCCGCAGAAGCCCTTTAAACCCAGCCCCACCCCCAGGCCCTGAAGATGGGCTGGCAATAGGGCCAGAAGGGGCGGCAACCAGGGAGGCATGCCCTCAGGGTACCGGGAAGGGGAAAGGACATTTGTACTTGACGCCGCCAGGGAGGGGACTAAAACTAGGACTTGTAAGTCTGAGTTAGGAGGTGGCGTATGGCAGAGAAAGGTCACTGGTTCTTGGATAACCCCTGGCTCCTCCTTGCCCTTCACATGGCGCTCTTCGTTGGGCTTTATCTTATCTGGGGCTGGTTGGACATCAGCCGGATTCCCGGCCGTTAGGAGGTAGCCATGGCCCTTCATACCCCTCCCAAAAACTGGCTGGAGGAACAGGTCAGCCCAGAAGAGCGGGTCTGGCTAGTCCTGGCCACCCTCTTTGCCATCGTCTTCCTCTCCGCCTTCATGGGGCTTTGGCACCTGACCGGCCGCCAGACCACCCACGGGGAGGCCTATAGGGTAGACCCAGCATCCTTCCGGCAAGAGGTGCTGGCCTTCGCCGAGCGTTACCAAGTGGGGGAACTCAATGGCATCCCCGTGGTGGCCCCGCCTCCTGGGGATGTTTACCTCATGGCCCAGGCCTTCAGCTGGTACCCAGTCCTGAAGCTGAAGAAAGGGGAAACCTACCGCCTTAGGGTAGCCTCGGTGGACTATCCCCATGGCTTCAGCCTGTACCCCCACGAGTGGAGCATCCAGCTTTACCCTGGTTACGAGTGGGTCTACTCCTTCACGCCCACCAAGGCGGGAGAGTACGCCCTTATCTGCAACGACTACTGCGGCTTAGGGCACCACCTGATGGTGGGACGGATTCTGGTGGAAGAGTAGGAGGAATCTATGGCGCTTCCCTTGGAACGCACCTGCCCTGCCACAGGGCTCAGGTTGTTTAGCACTGCGGAAACCCTGGTCAAGATCAACGCCGTGGTTGCGGTGGTCTTCCTGCTCCTGGGCTTTCTCTGGGTCATCCCGAGCATCATCAACCGGGTCCTGGGGCCCGGGGTAGTTTCCCCCCAGCTCTACTATCAGGCCACCTTCCTCCACGGCTGGAACATGCTCATTTTCTGGATTCTCTTCTTTGAGGTGGCCCTCCTCTACTTCGCTGCCTCTGCCCTCCTCAAGACCCCCCTCCGCTTCCCTGGCCTGGCCTGGGGAGGATTCTGGCTCATGCTCCTGGGAGCGGTCCTCATCAACTATCTGGGCGTGGCAAGCCCGAGCAACTTCCTCCCCTTCACCCCTTACGTGCCCCTGCAGGCCCCGCCCCTCTTCTACCTGGCGGTCATCCTCTTCGCCGTGGGAGCCATTTTAGCGGTCTTCGTCTTCTTCGCTACCCTACACCGGGCCTGGCGAGAGAAAACCTATGGGGCCACCATGCCCCTAGGCGCCTTCGGGGCCCTCACCGCAGCCATCTTAGCCACCACCACCCTGCTTTCCGGGGCCATCGCCTTCATTCCCACCTTCCTCTGGTCCTTAGGATGGCTCAAGGTAGATCCCCTCTGGTTCCGGCACACCTACTGGGGCTTCGGCCACGGCGCCCAGCAGGTAAACCTGGCCGCCATGGTCACCGTTTGGTACCTCCTGGCCCTCTTCACCGTGGGAGGTACCACTCCCAGCGAAAGGCTCTCCCGCATCGCCTTCCTCCTCTATTTGCTGGGCATCAATCTAGGCTCCGCCCACCACCTCCTCACCGAGCCCACAGGAGCCCTCTCCAGCGCCTGGACCTGGGTGAACACCGGTTACCTCATCCACGTGGCCGTCCTTGGAAGCTTGATCCACGCCTTCTCGGTGCCTGCGGCCATCGAGCGGGGTCTGCGGTTGAAGGGGTTCACCCAGGGGCTTTTCGGCTGGTTAGCCCGGGCTCCCTGGGGAAATCCCGGCTTCTCCGCCCTGGTGCTTTCTGTCATCCTTTTCGGCTTCCTGGGAGGGATGAGTGGGGTCACCATGGGCTCCTACGATCAGAACCTTAAGTGGCACAACACCCTGGCGGTGGTGGGCCACTTCAAGGGGACGGTGGTGGCCGGCACCAGCCTGGCCTTCATGGGCCTTACCTACTACCTCTTGCCCCTCATCTTCCGCCGGAAGCTCATCTGGCCCCGGCTCGCCGCCTGGCAACCGTGGCTCTTTGGGCTGGGCATGGGTCTCCTTTCCCTGGCCATGTTGCGCCTGGGAGTGGTGTATGGGCTTCCTCGGCGCTCTGGGGACACCTTCCAGTTCGGGGGAAGCCCCTTCGCCTTCCCATACCCTCCAGAGATGGCTACTCTTCTCGCCGCCATGGGCATCGGGGGAACCCTGGCCCTTCTGGGAGGGCTCCTTTTTGTCCTCCTGGCGGTGGGCACCCTGCTATGGGGTAAACCTTTGACCGACGAAGAAATCCAAAACGCCTACCAAGTGAAAGCGGAGGAAGGACACGCCACCCCCAAGGGTGTCTACCTCCTGGCCCTACTCTTCCTGGCTTTCTTCCTGATCTACTACCTCTACAACCACTGGTTCCTCTCTCAGGCCTGGCTCATCGGAGGAAGGTAGCGCCCTTCCCGCCCGTCTCCCGGGGGGATTGAACCCCGGGGGATTACTATGGAGGCATGCCAGTGCGAAGCCTCTTGAGACGCGAAGAGTCCTACGCCCTGCATGCCCTCTTGTTGCTAGCGGAAGAACCCGGCTTAAGCGCAGCGGAGATCGCCGCCAAGCTCAAGGCCCCTCCTGCCTTTATGGCCAAGGTCCTCTCCAAGCTGGCCAAAGCGGGCTTGGTGGAAAGCCGCATGGGCCGAGCAGGAGGGGTGTGGTTAAAAGCTCCCCCAGAGGGGATCACCCTGCTTAAGGTGATGGAAAGCCTCTCTGGACCTGTGGCCCTGGACCTTTGCGCCATCTTAAAGCGCTGCCCCACAGAGGAGAGGCGGGGATTCTGCTACCTCAAGCCAAACCTGGTGCGGATGAACCAGGAAATCCGCAAAGCCCTCGAGGGCCTGACCCTAAAGGATCTCCTGCCCGAGGCTACCCATCCCGCTTGACCCAGGTCATGGCGGTCCACCCCCCCGGGTGCCAAGCTTAGGGGGGTATGGTGGAACTCACCTTAAAGACCACGGTAAACAGGGTCTTGCAACGCCACCCGGAAGCGGTGAGCTTGCTAAACGAGATGGGCATAGATACCTGCTGTGGCGGAGCCGATTCCCTGGAGGAAGCCGCCCGCCAAGCAGGCAAGGACCCCGAAGAGGTATTGAAGGCCCTCCTGGCCTTTTTGGGGAGGGAAGGATGAACCTCTTGGAGAAGGCCCGCTACGGCCAGGTCCGGGGGGTGGAACTCCTGGCCGATCACCCGGAAGTGCGCCTGATCCTCTTCAGCCTGCAAAAGGGGCAGGAGGTCCGGGGTAAAGGGGAACCCCGGGTTCACCTGCTTTGCCTCGAGGGGGAGGGCATCCTGTGGGCCGGGGAGCGAACCCTCCCCGCCACCCCGGGCACCCTCCTGGCGGCAGAGCCGGGAGAGGCCCACGGGGCCAGGGCCGGGGAAGGAACCTTCCTGGTGCTAGGCATCCTCACCCCTAGGCCATGATTCCGGCAAGCCGGCTTGCCCTCACCACGGCCCTCCTCTGGTTCCTGGCGGCAAGCCTGGTGGGCCTGCTCCTAGGCCTGGGCCTCCTTCCCTATAGCTGGAGGCCCGCCCACGCCCACATGCAGCTTCTGGGCTTCGTAAGCCTTATGATCTACGGAGTAGCCTACCACGCCCTTCCCCGGTTCCGGGGGGTGGTCTTCCGCAGGCCGGGACTGGCCCTCCTGCAAGTGCTCCTGGCCAACCTCAGCCTTCTGGGAATGGCCTTAGCCTGGGGCTTCGGGCTTGGGACCTACATATGGGGGTTTTTCGCTCTTCTTTCGCTTCTAGCCGGAGGCCTTTTCGTCCTCCTCATGCTGGAGGTACTCTGGGGCTAAGAAACCCTAAGGACTTCGGAGAACGGTATGCGTGCGACAAGCGTTCCCCTTAAAGCCGTAGCCCTTCCCACGGAGCACGGGGGCTGGGGGTTTACCCTAGAACCCATCCTCCTGGGCCTACTCCTCTCGCCAGGACCCCACACCCTGGGGCTATTCCTCCTGGGCCTTTTCGGGTTTCTGGCCCGGCACCCCTTGAAGCTGGTCTACCAGGACCTAAGGAAGGGCAAACGCTACCCCCGCACCGAGCTGGCCTTAAAGGTGGGCGGGGCCTATTTGGCCCTGGCCCTTCTGGGCCTTCTCCTTACCGCCTTGACCGCCAAAGGCCCCTTCCTCCTCCCCCTTCTTTTGGCGGTGCCCTTGGGGGTCTACATGCTCTGGGCGGATGCCTCAAACCGTTCCCGGGACCTTTTCCCCGAGATCGCCGCCGCCTTGGCCATGGCTTCCTTGGCCCCTGCGGGGGTTTTGGCAGGAGGCTTGGAGCCGGGGATCGCTTTGGGAAGCTTTCTCGCCTTAGCCATCAGGGATATCGCCGCCCTGTACTATGCCCGCACCCAGGTGCTCAGGGCCCGGGGAAGAAACCCCAAGCATTACCCCGCCCACCTGACCCTCTGGACCTCCTCCCTCCTCGCCCTTCTTCTTCAAGGCCAAGGGCTTCTGCCTGCCCCCACTACCCTTGCCCTTTTCCTCCTGGCCCTTTATGGAAGTCTCGCCCTCTTGAGACCCCCGGTGGAGGCCAGGATCATCGGCTGGACCCAGATAGGCTTTGGCCTTTTGGTGGTCCTGGCCACCGCTTTGGGCTATACCCTTGAGGGCCTTCCCACCGCCCTTTTGGGGGTGCCGCTTCTGCACCGGTTCCTGGGGTGGACCCTGGTGGGATTGGCCTTTCTGGCAGGGCTTTACCTCCTCCTGCGGAAAGAGATAACCAGGCCCGTGCGCCTTCTCCTGGGGCTTTACGACCTGAACGCCCTCTTGGGCCTCCTCTACCTGGCCTTTCTCTGGAAGCCCCTCCCTCACCCCCTCCTGGCCCTCATCGGGGTGGCCCTCCTCCACCTCCTCCTGAAAAAACCCCATCCCTGGCCCGGGGTTGGCTTCCTCCTCCTGGGATTCCTCCTTCTTTGGCACTGAGGTCCATGGTGGGCGGAACCACCCTCTTCCTCTCCCTGCTACCGGGGAAAATAGAAGCATGAGGAAAGCCAGGGGGATCCTCCTTCTTCTTCCCTTGGCCGGGGCCCTCTACGCCCTGTGGAGCCAGCCTGTACAGCTTTGGGGTAGGCCAGAAAACGTAACTTGGGAACTGGCCCAGGCGCCTCCTGAACGCCTGCAGGAGGTCTACACCAGGGCCCATCCCGCCGTCTTGCGCATAGACGGCCCGGAGGGAAGCCGGGGCACAGGGTTCTTTTATCGGGAGGGCCTCGTCCTTACCGCCTACCACGTGGTGGCCGAGGGCGGGCCTTATACCCTGGTGCTCTCCAACCAAAAGCGGGCCACGGCCACCCTTCTCGGTTTCGCCGAGCCCATGGACCTGGCGATCCTGGCCACGGAGGCCCGGGCCCCCGCCCTCCTTTCCCTGGAAACCCAAAGGCGCCCCCAGGTGGGGGAAGCAGTCTTGCACATCGGCAACGGGCGCAACCAGTTCATCGCCCCCCGGTATGGGCGCATCACCCGGCTTTTCGTGGACCCCTCGCCTTTTCTCCCCCAGGGCCTGGTGGAAACCAGCCTCCCCCTTTCCCCCGGGGATTCGGGAGGACCCGTGCTGGACCTCGAGGGAAAAGTGGTGGGGGTGGCGGTGGCCATCGGCCAGACGGAGGAGGGCTTCCGAAGTTTCTTCACCCCGTTCCTGGGCCGGGGCCAGGTCCTGGCGGAGATGGAAGGGGGTAAGCGAAGCTACTGGCCCTACCTGGGCCTGAGGGGTCCAAGGGGCTTAACCCCAGAGCTGGCCCGGGAGCTGGGCCTGCCCCCGGGTGGGGTGCTGGTGGGCGAGGTGGTCCCGGGCGGGGCCGCCCACCGGGCAGGGCTTAGGGGCCTGGAGACAGGAGGGGTGCCGGATGTGATCCTCGAGGTCAACGGGGTCAAGGTGAACAGCTTCGAGGACCTCCTGCGGGAGGTGCGCCGCCACCAGGTGGGGGACCGGGTCCGCCTTAGTGTGCGCCGGGGCGGGGAGGTCCTCCAGGTAGAGGTGGAGCTCGCTCCCTTTCCCGGAAGGTGATCAGCCCATGAGGTCCTGGTAAGCGGGAATCCCCGGCGCACTCCCCGAAAGGAGCACCGCCCGAAGGATCGCCCGGGTTACGGCGTCGGCGGCGTAGGCCCCGAGGCGCAAGAGGGTGTAGGGGGCCACCCCCTTCCCCTCCCCCAGGGCCAGGGCAAAGACCAGGTCCCCATCCAGGGGCGTATGGGCCGGACGGATGGCCCGGGCAATCCCATCCTGGGCCATGATGGCAAGCCTCTTGGCCTGGGCCTTGCTAAGGGGCGCATCCGTGGCCACCACCGCCAGGGTGGTGTTCTGGCCAAAAAGGAAAGGGTAGCGGTAGTCCTCAGGCCTCCCCTGGTAGCGGGAGCGGTCCGGCAGAAGGGCCCTTTCCTCCTCCGCAAGGAGATCCTCCCCGTAAAGCCTCCCCGTCTGAGGGTCAAAGGGCCGGCCCAGGCTGTTGACCGCCACCAAGGCCATGATCCGGTGGCCTTCCTCCAGAAGGTACCCTGCCAAGCCCACCCCGCCCTTGACTCCCCCCGCCACCGCCCCCGTGCCCGCCCCCACGCTACCCTCCTCCACCCTTTCCCCTGCGGCCAAGGCTGCCTGGTACCCTGCCTCCACCCCGGGCGGGCGGTGGATCCTCCCCCGGCCCAGGTCGTAGAGGACCGCTGCGGGCACGATGGGCACCACACCCCCTGGGGTGGGGAAGCCCTTTCCCCTTTCCGCCAAGTAGCGCATGACCCCATCCGCCGCCCTTAGGCCGAAGGCGCTTCCCCCGGTAAGCAGGATGGCCTGCACCTTCTCCACGGTGTTCTCCGGGGACAGGAGGTCGGTTTCCCGCGTACCGGGAGCCGCCCCCCGCACGTCCACCGCCCCCACCGCTCCCTCTTCCACCAGGACCACGGTGGAGCCGGTGAGGGCCTCGAGGTCGGTGAAATGCCCTACCCTTAATCCCGGCAAAAGGGCCGCCTTGCCCCACAAGGCTTCCGCCATAAGGCCAGTATCAGGTAGGCTAGGGAGCAGGACAAGGAGGAAGTATGTGGGAGTACCTGATCCACGGCGAGCCTTCTCCTAACGTCCAAACCTTTCTGGAAGGGCTGGGGAAAGCCCTGGAAGCCCAGGGGTTTCGCTACAACCCTCAGGCCGAGGCTCCAAACCTGGTGCTGAACGCCATCTCCCTGGAAAACCCACGCCCCTATCGCCGGCGGGCCCAGGCTACCTTCGTGGCCTCGGTACTGGAGCTTCCCGCCTTTCCCGAAAACCCCCTCCAGGCTCTCTACCCCTACTTGGTCCGGGCTCTTTCCAACGTGCTCCTGGCCTATGTGCCCCACCAGGGGGTCAAGTTCCTCACCCTGGAGCTTGGGCACTACGACGAACCCAACGGGGAAGGGTTTTACGAGAGGGTGGCCGGGCGCCTGAAGCCCATCGCCTGCAGCCGCCTGGTCATCAACAACATCTTCCACACGGACCTCGAGCCCGAACTCTGGCAAGGGGACGAGCTTACGGAAAGCATGTACCGGGCGGGGAAGAAACTCAAGGAGTGGGACCTCCTTCCTGCTCCCTTCCCCATCGAGGAGATCCTGCCCCCCGAGGACCTGCGGCATGTCAAACGGCTTTACGGTATCGGGGGTCTTTCCTATGGAAACCTCTCGGTGCGCAAGGACGAGCGCCGCTTCTGGATGTCCGCAAGCGGGGTGGACAAGGCCAACCTGAAGGAGATCGGCCGGGACATCCTCATGGTGAAGGACTACGACCCCGAGCAAAACGCCATCCTCCTCTCCGTGCCCCCCCACGTGGAACCCAGGCGGGTCAGCGTGGACGCCATCGAGCACTGGATGATCTACCGGGAACACCCCGGGGTCGGGGCCATCCTGCACGTGCACGCCTGGATGGAAGGGGTTCCCGCCACCCCCTTCAACTACCCTTGCGGCACCTACGAGCTGGCCCAGGCGGTGGCGGAAAAGGTGCGCCAAGCCCCTGACCCCACCCGGGCGGTGGTGGGCTTGAAAAACCATGGCCTCACCATCACCGGGCGCAGCCTGGACGAGATCATGGAGCGGATAGAGGGTAAGCTCATCCGCACCGTGCCCATGTCATGAAGGCCCTCCTCTACACCCCTTCCCTTCCCCGCTTTTTTGCCGCCAGGGTCCTGGGCAAGCGATTTCCCAAGGGCCTTCTACCCCTAAGCCTCACCCAACTTCCCCTTCCCGAACGGCAAGGCTTCGTACGGGTGAGGGTCAGGCTAAGCGGGGTCTGCGGCTCGGACCTGGCCCTTCTCTACGGGAAAAGCCCCCCATCCATCAGCCCCTTTTTCTCCTTTCCCGCCGTCCTTGGCCACGAGATCCTGGGGGAGGTGGAGGGAAGCCTGGTGGCGGTAAACCCTCTCCTCACCTGCGCCGACCGTGGCCTTCCCCCCTGCCCAAAGTGCCAGGAGGGCGAGGAAGGCCTATGCCAGAACGTGGCGGAAGGATCCCTGGCCCCAGGGATGCTGGGCTACAACCGGGACCTGCCCGGGGGTTGGGGAGAGTGGATCCTGGCCCGGCCCGAGCGGCTTTACCCCATCCCAGCCCACGTCCCCGAGGAACGGGCGGTGCTCGCCGAGCCCCTGGCGGTGGTGGTGCGGGGCCTTAAGAAGCTGAAGCCCTGGCCCAAGGAGGTCCTGATCCTGGGCATGGGTACCTTGGGCCTTCTGGCCCTCAAGGCCCTTAGGGCCCTGGGGTTTTCTGGAAAGGTCTACGCGGTGGCCAAGTACCCCCACCAGGCGGAGCGGGCTTTGGCCTTCGGGGCGGATGGGGTCTATGGAAGCGCCAAAGAGGCCCTGCTGGAGCGGGCCAAGCGCTACCGCTACCTCCTCTTTGAAGGGTACCGGGGTGGGTACGAGGCGGTCCTCGAGGCTTCGGGAAGCGGGGCGGGTTTCCGCCAGGCCCTTACCCTGGCCCAGGAAGGAGGCCGGGTGCTCCTTCTGGGGGCCCCTGGGCTGGACTGGGCCGACCTCTCCCCCTTCTGGTTCAAGGAGGTGGGCCTGGTAGGAAGCTACACCTATAGCCCCGAGGAGTTTGCTCAGGCGGTGGGACTCCTTCCCGAGCTGGTGGGCCTCGAGGCCCTCATCGGGGGCATCTTCCCTCTTACCGACTGGCAAAAAGCCCTTTCCGCCAAGGGCAAAGCCCTATTCCGGCCAAATGTGTCCTGAAGGGGAGTATCCCCTGGCCTGGGGGGCTATACTCCTGGGAAACCCTTAGGGGGTGGGCATGGCCTGGGAAGAGGAACCCTTCTTGGCGGCAGGGGAAAGGCTTCGGGCCCTCCTGAAGGAGGTCAAGCAGGTCATCGTGGGCCAGGACCACCTCCTGGAGAGGATGCTGGTGGCCCTTCTCGCCCGGGGCCATCTCCTGATCGAGGGGGTGCCGGGGCTGGCCAAGACCCTGGCGGTGAAGACCCTGGCCCAGGCGGTCGGGGGGAACTTCAAAAGAATCCAGTTCACTCCCGATCTGGTGCCCGCCGACCTCCTGGGAACCCGCATCTATAACCCCAAGGAAGGGGAGTTCAAGACCGAGCTCGGTCCCATCTTCGCCCACCTCCTTCTGGCGGACGAGATCAACCGGGCCCCGGCCAAGGTGCAGTCGGCCCTCCTCGAGGCCATGCAGGAGCGCCAGGTGACCCTGGGCAAGGAAACCTACCCCCTACCCAAGCCCTTCCTGGTGCTGGCCACGCAAAACCCCATAGAAAGCGAGGGCACCTATCCCCTGCCGGAAGCCCAACTGGACCGCTTCCTCCTCAAGGTGGTGGTGGACTACCCTGCCTTCCACGAGGAGCTCCTCATCGTGGAGCGCATGACCACGGGGGAGGAGATCCAGGTGGCCCAGGTGCTTTCCCTGGAAGAGGTTTTGGAGCTTTCCCGCCTGGCCGACCGCGTCTACGTCCACCCCAAGGTGGCCGAGCACGCCGTGGCCCTGGTCCAGGCCACCCGGGATCTGGAAAGGGCGGGGCTTAAGGACCTGAAGCCCTTTGTGGCCTACGGGGCAAGCCCCCGGGCCTCCTTGGCCCTGGTCCAGGGGGCCAAGGCCCTGGCCCTGGTCCGGGGGCGGGCCCACGCCCTGCCGGAGGATGTGCGGGATCTGTACCTGGACGCCCTCCGCCACCGCGTGATCCTCTCCTACCAGGCCCTGGCGGAGGGCGTGCGGGTGGAGGACGTGCTGGAAGCCATCCTCAACCGCCTTCCCCCGCCCTTCGTGCCCCTTCACGACCCCTATGGAGACGCCCGAAGCCCTCTTGGCCCGCCTGGAGCTTAAGGTGGTACGTCCCCTGGATGGGCTCCTCTTTGGGGACTACCGGGGGGTGTTCTACGGCAAGAGCCTGGAGCTGGCGGAGATCAGTCCCTATGCCCCTGGGGACGAGGCCGAACGCATCGACTGGCCCGCCACCGCCCGAACCGGGGAACTCCACGTGCGCCGCTTTCGCGAGGAGCGGGAACTCACCCTGTGGCTCCTCCTGGATGGAAGCCCCTCCATGCGCTTTGGCTCTAGGAGGCGGGAAAAGTACACCCTGGCCCTGGAGCTGGCCCTGAGCGTGGCCTATATCGCCCTCCGCCACGGAAACCGGGTGGGGGCTATCCTGCCCTCGGGCCTCCTGCCCCCTCGAGGAGGAAAGGCCCAGGCCCTCCTCCTGGCCCGGGAGGCCCTTAAGGGCGGGAAGGCGCTTTCCCTGGGGGAAGCCTTGGGGCTTCTGGAGCGGGTGGCCAGGCGCCGGAGCCTGGTCTTCGTCTTCTCGGACTTCCTGGACACCTTTTCCGCTCCCTTTTCCCGCCTGGCCGCCCGGCACGACCTGGTGGGGGTCTTGGTGGAGGACCCCTTGGAACGGGCCCTGCCCCGGGCAGGGGTGCTCTCCTTCGTGGACCCGGAAACCGGGGCCCAGGTGGAGGTGAACACCCTGGACCCAAGGGTGCGGGAAGCCTACCGCCTCCGGGCGGAGGCCCTCAGGGCCGCCAGGATGCGGGAGATCCTCAAGGCGGGTGCCGATCTCCTGGTGGCCTCCACGGAGATGGACCTGCTTCCCCTCCTCCTCGGCTTCGTGGAAAGGAGGCGCAGGTGGCCTTCAAAAGCCCCGAGGGCTTCCTCTTAGGCCTTCTCCTCCTGGGCGCAGGGGGGCTTCTCCTCTGGCTTCTGGAGCGGGCCGGGCGGAGGCGGCTTCTCTCCGCCTTGGACCCTGCCTTCCTCCCTGGGCCTAAACCCCTACCCCTTCCCTTCCTCCTGGCCCCTCTTTTCCTCCTCCTGGCGGCAGGCCGCCTCGAGGCCAGCCTTCCCTGGCGGGAGAACCTCACCCAGGCCCTGCTGGTGGTGGACACCAGCCACTCCATGGCCGCGGACGACGAGGCCCCCACCCGGCTGGCGCGGGCCAAGGCCCTGGCCGAAAACTTCCTTCGCGGCCTGGATCCCTCGGTCAAGGTAGGGCTGGTGAGCTTCGGACCCCAGGCGGTCCTGGTCCTCTCCCCTACCCGGGACCGCCAGGCCCTCCTCAAGGCCCTGCAAGGCCTCAAACCCGGGGGGGCCACCCCTTTGGGCCAGGGTCTCCTCCAGGCCCGGCGGATCCTGCGGCCCAAGGGACCAGAAGGGGATCTTCCCCAGGCAAAACCCCCCGCCGCCATCCTTCTTCTTTCCGACGGAGCGGCCAACGCAGGGGGCGATCCCCTCGAGGCGGCTAAAGAACTCTCCCGGGCAGGCCTCCCCGTCTTCGTGCGTCCCTTGGGCGACCCTAGGGGGGCGGTGAGCCGCATCGGGGAGGGGCTTTACTTCGTGCCCACCAACCCCACAAACCTCCTGCGCCTGGCCCAGGCCACCGGGGGCCAGGTGCTCGGCGAGGATTTCCAACCCCTCTACCGGGCCCTCCGCCCCTACCGGGTGTGGCGGACCCAGACCCTAGACCTCACCCAGGCCCTGGTGGTGGCGGGGCTTCTCTCCTTTTCCTTCGGCGCTTACCTGAACCTGGCCCGGGAAGGGAGGTGGCCGTGAGCCTGCAGGCCCCCGAGGCTTTAAGCCTTCTCCTCCTTTTGGCCTTCCTGCTCCTGGGCCTTTATCCAAGGCGCCCCAAGGCCCGCCTGCCCCACCCCTTGGTCTCCCTGCTCCAGCAAGCGGCCCGGGAGTCCCGGAGCGTGCTTCCCTGGTTGCCCCCGGCCCTCTTCCTCCTGGGGCTTCTCCTTCTGGTCCTGGCAGCCACCCGCCCCCTCCTGCCCCTGCCCGGCCAGGCGAGCCGGAACGTGGTGATCCTGGTCATGGACGTAAGCCGGAGCATGATGGCGGCCGACCTGAAGCCAAACCGCCTCGAGGCGGCCAAGGAAGCCGCCCGGGTCTTCCTCCGCGAGGCGCCAAGGGCCTTAAGGATAGGGCTTGTGGTCTTTGGCAGCCACGCCCAGACCATCCACCCTCCCACCACCGACCGCAGGCGCCTAAGGGAGAGCCTGGACAGCCTGGAGTTCGGCCGCTCCACAGCCATCGGGGAGGGAATCCTGGAAGCCCTGCGCAACATCCGCGAGGCCGGGGGCGAAGGGGAGATCCTCCTCCTGACCGACGGCAGGAACCGAACGGGGAAAGACCCCTTGGAGGCGGCGGCCGAAGCCTCCCGCATGGGGGTGCGCATCTATGCCGTGGGGGTGGGGGTGCCGGGATGGACCCCGGGTCCCGAGGATCCGGTGAGCGCCTTCGGCTTCTTCCCGGGGGCCTTTGAGGTGGACGAGGAACTCCTCTGGGCCCTGGCAGAGTTCACCGGGGGGCGGTATTACCTGGTGGCCTCGGAAAAGGAGCTTTCCGACCTCTACCGGAAGCTCGCCCGCTCGGTTCGCCCCGAGGTCATGCCAGGGGAAGCCACCGGGCTCCTGGGGGTCCTGGGAGGGTTTTTGGCCCTCTTAGGGGTGGCCTTACGGCGTTACCTTTCCCCCGCCTAGGACCCGCCAAAGGGGTTAGGAACGGGCTCCACCGGGAAAAGCTCCTGGGGCTCACCCCCAGGCACCGGGAGCATGCGGAAAAACTCCCCGTTCAAGAAGAGGTAAACCTGGGGTTCGCATCCCTCCCCGCCCGGGGAAGGGAGTTGCTGGACGGGTATGGACCCCAAAACCCAGGAAGCAGGGACTTCCCGCAAGGACCCGCTCCCGGGTAGCCGCCCCATCCAGGCCACCCCCATCCCAAGAAGCCCTCCCAGGGCCAGACCCAGTAGAAAAGGCCTCATACCCTTTAGGGTAGCAGCCCGGGCGAAAAGGGCAGGCCGGGGAGCACTTTTCCAGCCATACCCCCGCCCAAGCCTTTTCTCAAGCCAGGGGCGTAAGATGTAAGGCATGTACGCCCTGCACGAGGGCCTGCGGCAGATCCTCCGCCATCCCACGGCCAGCCTCGCCACCTTCTTCACCGCCCTCGTATCCTTCGCCCTGCTTTACTTCCTGGGCCTTGTCCTTTGGAACCTGGAGCGGGTGGTGCATACCCTGGAGCGGGAACTGGAAGTGGCGGCCTTCCTGCAAAAGGAAGCCAACGTGGAGGCCCTCCTCACCGAGATCCAGGGCTGGCCGGAAGTGGGCGAGGTGCGGCTTCAAAGCAAGGAGGAGGCCCTGGCCCAGCTGGTCCTGGACTACCCCTACCTGGCCGAGGCCAAGGACCTGGTGGAAAATCCCTTGCCCGACACCCTGCGCCTCAGGCTTAAGGATCCGGAAGCGGTGCGCAAGGTGGCGGAAAGGCTACGGAGGCTTCCGGGGATAGAAGGGGTGGAGTACGGGGGGGAGCTTACGGAAAGGCTGGTCCAGGTGCTATCCGGAAGCCGGCTGGCCATGGGGGTCCTGGTGGGGCTCCTTCTCCTCAACACCTTCTTCAGCGTCATGGGCTCCATCCGCCTATCCTTAGAAAGCCGGAAGGAAGCCCTGGGCATCATGCTCCTGGTGGGGGCCACCCGGCGGTTTATCCAGGCTCCTTTTGTGGTGGAAGGAATCCTCCTCACCCTTGGGGCAAGCCTCCTGGCGGTGGCCTTCGGTAGCCTCCTCTACCTAGGCTTGGCGCAGGCCCTCCAGGGGCTCCTTCCCTTCCTCCCCGTGCTGGGGGTCAAGGACCTCTCGCAGACGGGCCTCATGGTCCTGGCCCTGGCAGTGGTTCTAGGGGCCGGGGGAGCCTTCATGGCCACCCGGGCCTATCTGAGGGAAGTCTAGGATGCGCCCTAGCTGGCTTATCCTCCTCCTGCTTTTGTGCCCAGCCCTTCTCCCATGGGCCTTGGGCCAGACCGTGCCCGCCCAGGAGCGCACCGTGCGCAACCTGGAAGGCCAGCTGGAACGGGCCAAGGCCCTCGAGGAGCAAAGCCAAAGGCGGATCCGGATCCTAAACCAGGAGCTTTCCCGCCTCTCCACCCGGGTGGAGAACCTACTTAAGGAGAAGGCCCGTCTGGAAGGGGAGATCACCCGATTGGAGAGGGAACGCGCCGCCTTAAGCCGGCAGATCGCCCAGCTGAAAGAGGAGATACGCTGGACGGAAGGGCGCATCGCCCAGCTGGAAAAGGACCTGGAAAGCCTCAAGGAGCGGCTCCAGGCCCTGATGCGAAGCCTCCACCGGGAAAAGGCGGGCCGCTACCTACCCCTCCTCAGGGCCCAGTCCTTCACCGACCTGGCGGTCCGGGCCCGCTGGGTGGGGTACATCTCAAGGCAGGATGCGGACTTAGTCCGCGCCCTCCAGGCCACCCTGAAGGCCCTAAGGGAAGAGCGGGAGCGCTTAGGCCTTCTCCTCGCCGACCTCACCGCCAAGGAAAAGGCTCTCAGGGAAACCCAAAGGGCCCTCGAGGGGCAGAAGAGGGAGCTGGAGGCTACCCTCTCCAGCCTGGAGCGGGAAGCCCAGGGCAAACGAGCCCTCCTGCGGGAGGCTCTACAGGAAAGGCAACGCCTGCAAGCGGAGCTAGCCCAGCTCCAGGCCCGGGTCCTGGCGGAGAGGCAACGCCTCCTGGAGCTCAAGCGCCAGGAGGAGGAGCGGCGAAGGCGGGAAGCCGAGCGCCGCCAGGCCGCGGCCCAGCCGGCACCCCGGGAAGCCAGCGTGGTGGTCCCCCCTCCCCCCCTGCCCGCCACCGTGGGCCGGTTGGCCTTCCCCGTGCCCGGGGGCAGGATCCTGGTGCCCTACGGACAGGAAGGCCCGTTCCAGGTCATCCAGGGCCCAGCCCCGGGAAGCCCCGTGCAGGCAGCCGCCGAAGGGTACGTGGCCGGAATCCTCTACCTGCCCAACCTGGGCTACACGGTGATGCTGGTGCACACGGAAACCCTCTCCACCGTCTACACCAACCTGCAAGAACCCCTGGTGCAGGAAGGGCAAAGGGTAGAGCGGGGCCAGCTCCTCGGCTACACGGGGGGTGGCCTTCTCATCCGCCCGGAGGAGCTGGAGTTCAGGGTGGCAGTACGCATAGGCGGAGAGACCCGCTTCGTGGATCCCTCCGCCTACTACTAAGGGCCTTGAAGGCTATGCGGGCTCAATAAGCCCGTAGTTGCCGTCCTTACGGCGATAGATAACGTTGATCTCGTCGGTCTTGGCGTTGCGGAACACGAAGAAGTCGTGGCCCAAAGCCTCCATCTGGAAGGCCGCTTCCTCGGGATCCATGGGCTTCATCTCGAAGCGCTTGACCCGGACGATTTTGGGACCCTCTTCCTCCTCGGGCTTGCGCAGGGCCTCGAGGTCCTGCACCTCGGGGGGCGGAGGCCCCTGGTACGAGTGGCGCTTACCGATAAAACGGCGCTCCTTGAAACGCTTGAGCTGGGTTTCCAGGCGGTCCACCATGCGGTCGATGGCCGCGTAAAGGTCGGGATCCTCCTCCTCCACCCTGACGAGCCCCCCGGGGAGGTCCACCTGCACCTCGGCCTTGGCCTTGCGGGCTACGTGATTGCTACCCGCCAGGGAGAGAACCACCTTGGCCATGAGCTCCCCGTTCTGGTAGCGGTCCAGGCGGGAGAGCTTCCGCTCCACGTAGTCCCGAATGGCGTCGGTGATCTCCAGGTTGCGACCGATGAGTTTGTAGACGTTCATATGCCCTCCTTTCCGCCCCGGTCAGGGCTTTCCCTTACCCTTATGCTACCACCTTCCCCAGGACGTTCGTCCCGCACCACCTGCCCGGCCTTCAGGACCACCACCCGCGCCGGATAGGCTTCCAAAAGCTCCCGGCTATGGGTGGCCACCACCACCGTGGCCCCCCGCTGGTGAGCCGCCTTGAGGATATCCAGCACCTGCAAGGCGTTATCCAGGTCCAGGTTCCCCGTGGGCTCGTCCGCCAGGATCACGGGAGGGTCCAGAAGCAAGGCCCGGGCGATGGCCACCCGCTGGGCCTCCCCCACGGAAAGCTCCTCGGGAAAGGCCCTCTTCTTGTGGACGAGCCCCACCCGGCGCAGGGCGGTGGTGATCCGCTCTCCCCATTCCCTGGGAGGAATCCCCTGCACCCTGAGCACAAAGGCCAGGTTCTCCTCCACCGTCATGTCGGAAAGGAGGCGGTGGTCCTGGAAGACCATGCCGATCCGGCGGCGGTGCAGGGCCACCTGGTCCCCCCTGAGGAGCTTGAGGTTCTGCCCGGCAAAGTACACCGCCCCCTGGGTGGGAAGAAGGCGGCGGAGGATAAGGGCCAGCAGGGTGGACTTCCCGGCCCCGGAGTGGCCCACCACGTAGACGAACTCCCCCTTCTTCACCTCGAGGCTCACGTTGTAAAGCGCCTTGGTCCCCGTGCGGGGGTACTCCAGGCCCACCCGGTGGAAGGCGATCATGTCCCTACTATACGGAAGATAGGCCAGACTTTCTTCTCATGGAAAGGCGCTATAGTGGAAGCTAGGTGAGGGAAGAGATGAAAAAACGCGCATGGCTCATCGCAGGGCTCGGGGTGGCCCTGGCCTTGGTATACGCCCAGCTTCCTCGTCCCCAGGCGGAAAACCTCCTGCAAAACCCCAACGGCCAGGCCCTCCTGGAGGTCTACCAGAGGATCCAGCAGGACTACCTGGAGCCCCTGCCCCGGGAGAAGCTCAACGCCCTCCTGGAAGGGGCCATCGGGGGCATGGTCTCCGCCTTGAAGGACCCCTTCACCAGCTACTCCCCGCCCCAGCGGGCAAGCCTCCGGCAGGAGGACCTCAGGGGAGAGTTCTTTGGCATCGGGGCCACCCTTTCCCCCGCCAACCCTGACGGCACGGGGGCCAAGATCGAAGGGGTGATGAAGGGCCTTCCCGCCCAGCGGGCCGGGATGCGGGCCGGGGATGTGATCCTCGAGGTGGACGGGGTGGACGTCACCGGCCTACCCCTCCAGGAGGTGGTGGCCAGAATCCGCGGCCGCGAGGGCACCAAGGTTACCATCAAGGTTCGTCGGGAAGGCACCCCTGCCCCTTTGGTCTTTGAACTCATCCGGGAAAAGGTGGAGATCATCTCGGTATCCACGGCCCGGATCGGGGACGTGGGGTATGTGGCCTTGGAAACCTTCGGCAACTTCAAGGTGGAGGACCAACTCAAGAAGGCCATCGATGGGCTTAAGGCCCAGGGCATCAAGAAGCTCATCCTTGACCTGCGCGACAACGGAGGCGGCCTCCTAGACCAGGGGTGCGCCGTGGCCAGCGCGTTTCTTAAGGAGGGACCCATCGTTTACACCCGCACCAAGAACCTCACACGGGTCTGGTGCGAGGCCTCCGGGAAGCCTTTATGGGATGGCCCCATGGTGGTCCTGGTGAACGGGAACTCGGCCTCCGCCAGCGAGATCGTGGCCGGGGCCCTCCAGGACTACGGCCGGGCCAAGGTCATCGGGGAGAAGACCTTCGGCAAGGGCGTGGGCCAGACCCCCTACACCCTGGCCAATGGGGGCGAGCTCACCCTGGTCACCTTCGAGTGGCTCACCCCCAAGCGCCGGGCCATCAACAAGGAGGGCCTGAAGCCCGACATCGAGGTGAAGGACACCCGCTTCCCCACTCCCTTCTCCCTGCAAGGGGCCGGGGCACCGCCAGGCGCTGAGGTCAGCGTAACCCTAAACGGCAAGACCGTGAAGGTGAAGGCCGACGCCGAGGGCAAGTTCACCTACGCCGAACCCCAGCGCCAGCGGCCCCTTCCCGAGGACCGGGGGCAGGCGGTCTTGGACCTGGAGCAAGACGCCATCCTCAAGCGGGCTTTGCAGGAGCTTAACGCCACCCGTTAGTCTGGGGGAAAGGCTAAAGGGGCCGGGTTTCTCCGGCCCCTTTAAACCACCCCACCGCGGCTTCATCGGGGTGGGGGCTCAGGTAGTTTCTTCTCTACACCCCTCTTGCGCCAAGGGCTATTTCACCAACGCCCCCGGGGGGATATCCCCCTCCACAGTGACCAGGGCGAGCTTATCCCCTTCCGAAGCCGCCAGGATCATTCCCTGGCTCTCCACGCCCCGGAGCTTGGCCGGTTTCAGATTGGCCACCAGCACCACCTTCTTCCCCACGAGCTCCTCGGGACGGTACCACCGGGCGATGCCGGAAACCACGGTGCGCTCCTCGTTTCCCAGGGAAAGCCTAAGCACCAGAAGCCTATCGGCGTTGGGGTGCTTCTCCGCCGCCACCACCTCCGCCACCCTCAGCTCCACCTTGGCGAAGTCCTCTATGCTGATGGAACGGTCCTCCTTGGTACCCTCCGTTTGACCCTCTCGGGATCCTTTGGCCGCCTCCCTCGGCGCCTCTTTGGGAAAGAGAACCCCCGCCTCCTGGGGAAGGGGAAGGGGTTCCGCCAGGCCCCAGCGCTCCGCCTCCTCGAGGCGCACCTCCTCCCTCAAGCCCAAAGCCCGGCGCAGCTCGGCCATTTTGTCTGGCATGGCCGGGGTAAGGAGGATGGAGGCGATCCTCAAGCCCTCCACCACCCGGTAAAGCACCGCCCTAGCCTCCCCCGGATCCTCCTTGAATAGCTCCCAGGGGCGCTTCTCGTTAATGTAGCGGTTCAGGGCCTTCACATAGGCCATGACCTCCTCGAGGGCCACGTGGAAGCGGAGGTCCCGCACCAGCCCTCTTAGACGCCCCGCAAGCCGCGTCCCCTCCTCCAGCTCCTCCCCGGGAACCGGCTCGGGGATGCGCCCTTCGGCGAAGCGGAAAAGCATGGCCCGGGTGCGCTGGAGAAGATTGCCCAGGTCATCGGCCAAATCTGCCTCGTACCTGGCCCTCAGGGCCTCCTCGCTCACGGGCGTATCCTGGCCGTAGGGAATTTCCCGCAAAAGGTAGTACCGCACCGCGTCCCGGCCATACTTCTCCGTGAGGGCAAAGGGATCCACCACGTTCCCCAGGGTCTTGCTCATCTTCCGTCCATCCGGCCCCAGCAGGAACCCTCCCACGTTCAGGTGCCGGTACATGGGAATCCCCGCCGCCTTCAGCATGGTGGGCCAGAAGACCGCGTGGGGCTTCAGGATGTCCTTGCCGATCAGGTGCCAAGCCTGCGGCCAGAAGGTGGCGTAGCGAGGGTCGTCGGGGTAGCCCAGGGCGGAAACGTAGTTGAGGAGGGCGTCAAACCACACGTAGGTCACGTGGGCTTCATCCCAGGGCAAGGGGATCCCCCAGGGAACCCGGGCCTTGGGCCGGGAGATGGAAAGATCCCCAATGGGCTCGGAGAGCATGGAGAGCACCTCGTTCCTGTACCCCTCAGGGCGGATAAGGTCCGGGTGGGTCTGGAGGTAATCTATGAGCCACTCCCGGTACTTCTCCATGCGGAAGAAGTAGTTCCCCTCCCGCCTCCTCTCCACAGGCCGACCGTGAATGGGGCAGAGATCCCCTTCTAGCTCCTTTTCCGTGTAGAAGCGCTCGCAGCTTACGCAGTAAAGCCCCTCGTACTCCCCGTAGTAGATGTCCCCGGCCTCGTAGACCCTTTGCAACACCCTTTGCACCACCCGCTTGTGCCGTTCCTCGGTGGTGCGGATGAAATCGTCGTAGGCAATGCCCAAAAGCTCCCAGGCCTTGCGGAAGCGCTGGGATACCCGGTCCACGAAGGCCTGGGGTTCTTCCCCCGCCTTCTGGGCTGCCCGGTACACGGTCTCCCCGTGCTCATCCGTGCCGGTCAGGAAGAAGGTCCGGTACCCGTCCAACCGGTGCCAGCGGGCCAGGAAATCCGCCACCACCGTGGTGTAGGCGTGGCCCAGGTGGGGTTCCGCGTTCACGTAGTAGATGGGGGTAGTGATGTAAAAAACCTTTTCCATCCCTCCTCCAAGAAAAACCGGGGCACGCGCCCCGGGCGGGAAGGTCCTTCCCGCCCTAGCCCAAAGGCATGCCCTTCACAACCCCGATTCTACACCTCATGGCAGAATCTCCTCCACCCCCATGGGTCCCGCCACCAGGGCCCGGGTGGCGAGCCCCACGAAGATCCCCGTTTCCACCACCCCGGGGATCTCCAAAAGGGCCTTGTGGAGGCCCAAAGGATCCCCGATGGGGCCAAAGCGCACATCGGCGATGAGGTGGCCCCCGTCGGTGAAATAGACCTCATCCCCGTTCATCCTCAGCTCCGGCTCCCCCCCAAGGGCGCGGATGGCCCTTAGGGTGGCCAGGTGGCCAAAGGGCACGATCTCCACCGGCACCACTCCCCGGCCCAACACGGGCACCTTCTTGGTGTGGTCGGCGATGACGATGAACTCCTTGGCGTTGCTCTCCACGATCTTCTCCCGCAAAAGAGCCCCGCCAAGGCCCTTGATAAGGGAGAGGTCCGGAGCGATCTCGTCAGCCCCGTCAATGGCCAGGTCCACCCCCTCTGGAGGAAGATCCACCAGGGGGATCCCCTCCCTCAGGGCCAGGTCCTTGGTGGCCTCCGAGGTGGGAACCCCCACCACCCCCTTTAACTCCCCTTCTCTCAGCCGCCGGGCCAGCTCCAAAACGGCGTACCTGGCCGTGGATCCCGTGCCCAGGCCCACCACCATGCCATCCTGCACAAAGGCCACCGCCGCATGGGCCGCCTCCTTCTTGTAGCTTTCCAAAGGCCTTTCCATCCTCAAGACCCCCTCAGGGCCCGCAGGGCCTCAGCCACCTCCTCGGCGTGGTCCTCCGGGGATACCTTGCGCCAGACTTGGGCAATCCGGCCCTCGGGATCGATCAGAAAGGTCTGGCGCAAAACCCCCTCGTACTCCTTGCCGTAAAGGTTCTTCTTCCCCCAAGCCCCATAGGCCAGGATGACCTCCCGCTCGGGATCGGCGAGAAGGGGAAAGTTCAAACCGTACTTCTCGGCGAAGCGCTTGTGGCTTTGGACGTCGTCCGCCGACACCCCAAGCACCACGGCCCCCAGCTCCTGCAGATCCCCCATGCGGTCGCGGAAGCCGCAGGCCTCCTTGGTGCAACCCGGGGTGTCGTCCTTGGGGTAGAAGTAGAGAACCACCCACTTCCCCCGGTAATCGGAAAGCCGGTGAATCCGCCCATCCTGGTCCGGCAGGGCAAAGTCGGGCGCAGCAGTTCCAGGTTCCATGAGGGCATCATACCCCAAGCCCCCAGGGCGCGGTAAGGAAAGGAGGCGCTAAAGTTTGTAGCCGAAACGGCGGAGAAGGTCCTTGCGCCAGGCCACCTCGGCCTCGTCCTCCACCCCCAGGGGCTTAAAGCCATCCATGACCCCCAGGATGGCCCGCTGCTCCCCTTCCTCCGCCACCACCACCTTGAGGGGATTGGCAGTGGCGGCATAGATGCGCACCACCTCCGGGCAGGCCTTCACCGCATGAAGCACGTTGATGGGGTAAAACCCCTCCCCTAAAACGATGAGGAAGGTGTGCCCCGCCGCCAGGTTGAGGAGGTTCTTGACCGCAAGATCGGTAAGCTCGGGATCGGTGCCCGAGCGCCGCACCAGGCGCTTGCCGCTGGCCTCGGAAAAGGCCAAGCCGAACTTGATGCCCGGCACGGCGGTCACCAAAGCCTCGTGCAAGTCCTCCACCGTCTTGATGAAGTGGGCCTGGCCCAGGATGACGTTCAGGTTTTCCGGCTTCTCGATGGGAATGAGCTTGAGTTCCATGCCTTCCATTTTACCCGTAGCCCAACCTCCGACCGGCGAAGCCAGAAGGGTGTAGCATGAGGCCTATGGATGTGCTGGAAAAGGCCGTGGCGGGAGAAAGGCTTTCCGAAGCGGAGGTCATGACCCTCTTTGACCTGCCCCTTCCCGAGCTGGCCGCCGCCGCCCACGAGGTGCGCTTGCAAAAGACCGACCCCGAGGTGGTCACCTTCCTCATAGACCGCAACATCAACTACACCAACGTCTGCACCGTGGCCTGCGCCTTCTGTGCCTTTTACCGCACCCGTCGGCAAAAGGACGCTTACACCCTCACCTACGAGGAGATCGCCAAAAAGGTAGAGGAACTCTACCGGGTGGGGGGAAGACGCATCCTCATGCAAGGAGGCGTTAATCCGGACCTGCCTTTGGAGTGGTACCTGGACCTCCTGCGCTACCTCAAGAACCGCTTCCCCGACCTGCGCATCGATGCCTTCAGCCCCGAGGAAATCCTGGGATTGGAACGGCTTACCGGGCTTAAGGCGGAGAAGATCTTGGAAAAACTTATGGAGGCTGGCCTAGACGGGATGCCGGGGGCTGGGGCAGAGATCCTGGTGGACGAGGTGCGGCACAAGGCTGCCCCCGCCCGTATCAAAACCGCCGACTGGTACCGCATCGTGGACGCTGCCCAGGCCCTGGGGCTTTACACCCTGGCCAGCATGGTGATCGGTTTCGGGGAAGGCCCAAGGGAACGTACCCTTCACCTCTTAGGCATCCGCGCCCAGCAAGACAAGGCCCTGAAGCAGTACGGGAATGGCTTTGCTGCCTTCGCCCTTTGGACCCTGCAGGTGGAGCACACCCGCCTGAAGGGAAAGGCTCCTGGAGCCACCGCTCACGAGTACCTGAAAACCCTGGCCATCGCCCGGCTTGCTCTGGACAACTTCGCCCACTTCCAGGCCTCCTGGCCCACCCTGGGGTTCAAGGTGGCCCAAGCGGCGCTTTACTACGGAGCCGACGACTTCGGCAGCACCATGCTGGAGGAAAACGTGGTCTCGGCGGCAGGAGGGCATGGGCGCACCCACGCCACAGTGCGGGAGATCGTGCGCCACATCGTGGACGCGGGCTTCAAGCCCGCGGAGCGGGATCCCCTTTACCGCATCCTGCGGTATCCCGACCCCAAGGCCGTCCTGGGAGAGGAAGCCGAGCTCCCCCTGGCCTAAGCGGGTTCCTTCTGCAAAAGCCCTTGGCGGATCTCCTCGAGGAGAGGGGCCAAGGGTCGGTCCTCCTCGAGGGCTCGCACCAAAGCGCTCCCCACCACCACCCCATCGGCCACCGCCGCCTGGGCCGCGGTTTCCCGCCCCGACACCCCAAAGCCCACGGCCACGGGCAAGGAGGTTTTGGCCTTGATCCGCCGCACCAGCTCCCGTACCTCGTCGGGCAAGCGCTCCCGCTCCCCGGTGACCCCGGTGACGGAAACCGCATAGATGAACCCGGTGGCGTAGCCCACCACGGTTTCCACCCGCCTATCCGTGGAAGTGGGGGCCAGGAGAAATACCGTTTCCAGGCCGATTTCCTGCGCCAGGCGCACCAGGGAGGGGTCCTCATCGGGAGGAAGGTCGGGAAGGATGAGGCCCGTGGCCCCCGCCTGTTTAAAAAGGCTGAAGAACCGCTCCGGCCCCCAGGCCAGCACAGGGTTCAGGTAGGTCATGAGGAAAAGGGGTTTTTCGGTGAGGGCCCGCACCTCCCGGAAGAGCTCCAGAACACCCTGAACGCTCATCCCCTTCCTCAAGGCCTCCTCGCTGGCCCGCTGGATCACCGGGCCGTCCCCCAGGGGATCGGAGTAGGGGAGGCCGATCTCTAAAAGATCGGCGTAGGGCAACACCTCCTTCACCGCCTGCAAAAACCCTTCCCGGCTGGGGAAGCCCGCGGTGAGGTAGGGGATTAAAGCGGCCCGGCCCTCGGCCTTGGCCCGGGCGAAGGCTTCTTTAGTGGTCATAACTCCCCCCCCAGAAGGCGCATCACCTCGGTCACGTCCTTATCTCCCCGGCCCGAGAGGTTGATGACCACGATCTGGTCCTTGTCCATCTCCGGGACCACCTTGGCGGCGTGGGCAATGGCATGGGCGGACTCCAAGGCGGGGATGATTCCCTCGAGGCGGGCGAGGAGCTTGAAGCCCTCGAGGGCCTCCTCATCCGTCACCCCAGCGTACTCGGCGATACCCTGGTCGGCATAGTAGCTGTGTTCCGGTCCCACCCCGGGGTAGTCCAGCCCAGCGGAAACCGAGTGGGCCGGGGTGATCTGGCCATCGTGGTCGTAGAGGAGGTACATGTAGCTTCCGTGAAGCACCCCCCGCTTTCCCGCCCCGATGCTGGCGGCGTGCCTGCCGGTGGAAAGCCCCTCCCCAGCAGCCTCCACTCCAATTAGCCGGGGGCGCTCCTTTTCGGGAAGGTAGGCAAAGGGGGCAAAGAGGCCGATGGCGTTGGACCCTCCACCCACGGCAGCGATGAGGACATCGGGGTAACGGCCAAAAAGCTTGAGGCTTTGTTCCTTCACTTCCTCCCCGATGACGCTTTGGAACTCCCGAACCATCATGGGGTAGGGGTGGGGGCCCACCACCGAGCCCAGGATGTAGAAGGTGGTGCGCACATGGGTGAGCCAGTCCCGGATGGCCTCGTTGGTGGCGTCCTTAAGGGTGCGGCTTCCCGCGGCCACGGGCCGCACCTCCGCCCCCAGAAGCTTCATGCGGAAGACATTCAGGGCCTGTCGCCTTACATCCTCCTCCCCCATGTAAACCACGCATTCTAGGCCGAAAAGAGCGGCCACCGTGGCCACGGAAACCCCGTGTTGCCCGGCACCGGTTTCGGCAATCACCCGCTTCTTGCCCATGCGCCGGGCCAGGAGAGCTTGGCCCAAGGTGTTGTTGATCTTGTGGGCTCCGGTGTGCAGGAGGTCCTCCCGCTTCAGGTAAACCTGGGCCCCACCCCAGTACTCGGAAAGCCTCTTGGCGTGGTAAAGAGGAGTGGGCCGGCCGGCAAAGGTCTTGAGGTAGTATTCAAGTTCCGCCAAGAATGCCGGGTCCTTCTTGGCCTCCCTGTAGGCAGCCTCTACCTCCTCCAGGGCCGGGATCAAGGTCTCGGGGACGTACCTCCCTCCGTAAGGACCGAAGCGTCCTCGAGGGTCAGGCAGGGGAAAGTCTGGCAACCTCAACATACTCGCTCCGGAAACGGGCGCACTGGCGCCGCAAAGCCTACCCATCCTACATGCCGCAAGCCCTTAGAGCCAAGGTCCCTAGGGCCTATACCACCCATGCCACCTGGTGCAGGCAAAGGGGGTGCGGACCCGCATGAGCTTAGGGTAGATCCCTTTGGGCCAAAGGGCAAGTAGACTCAAGGACATGGAGATTGCGGTTTTGGACAAGGGATTCGTGCGCCTGGTGGAGGTGATGGGAAGCGATGCCTCCATCGTCCAGGCGGCCAGGGTATCCTACGGCCCCGGCACCAAGACGGTGCGGGAGGACGCCGCCCTCATCGACTACCTCATGCGCCACCGCCACACCAGCCCCTTTGAGATGGTGGAGTTCAAGTTCCACGTGAAGGCTCCCATTTTCGTGGTGCGCCAGTGGTTTCGCCACCGCACCGCCAGCGTGAACGAGATCTCCGGTCGCTACTCCGTTCTCAAGGAGGAGTTTTACGAGCCACAAGCGTGGCGGAAACAAGCCCGGCGGAACAAGCAAGGCTCCGAGGGGGAGTTTTCCGATGAGGAAGCCTCCCTTCTCCTCAAAGGGGTGGAGCGGGAGGCCTACCAGGCCTACCAAACCCTTCTGGAAAAGGGGATTGCCCGGGAGATGGCCCGCATGGTCCTGCCCCTAAACCTCTACACCGAGTTCTACTGGAAGCAGGACCTCCACAATCTTTTCCACTTCCTGGCCCTGCGCCTGGACCCCCATGCCCAGTGGGAGATAAGGCAGTACGCTAAGGCCATCGCCGAGATCGTCAAGGCCCATGTGCCCCTGGCCTGGCAGAGCTTTGAGGAGCACGTATTAAAGGGAGCCCATCTCTCCCATACGGAAATTAAGGCCCTCCAGGGGCTTCTCACCCCGGAGCTTTACGAAAAGGCCCTCAAAGAGCTTGGCTTGTCCGGTTCCAGGCTCCAGGAGGCCCTGGAAAAGATCTTCCCACGCAGCCACCAGCTCTAGGAAGCTAAGGTTTCCACACGCTTCCCCGTGCGCTCCTCTATGAGCCTGTACAGCTCCTCCTCCGTCAAGGTGGGCACCCCCAGGGCCCGGGCCTTCTCCAGCTTGCTCCCCGGGGCCTCCCCCACCACCAGGTAGCTGGTCTTGCGGCTCACGGAGTCGGTCACCTTAGCCCCTAAGCGCCTTAAGAGGGCCTTCACCTCCTCCCGCGGGCGGGAAAGCTCCCCGGTGATGACGAAGGTAAGGCCCTTTAAAGCCTCCTCCCCCCGTTCCTTGGCCTCCATCTCCACCCGAGCCTCCTTGAGGCGCCTTATCAGGTCCCGGAAGGCAGGGTCCTGCAGGGTTTCGTAAATCCCCCGGGCGGTGAGCTCCCCCACCTCCTCCACCTGGAGGAGTTCCTCCAGGGTGGCCTCGAGGAGGCGGTCCATGGTGCCGAAGTGGGCCGCCAGGTTGCGGGCCAGAACCTCCCCCACCCCCGGCAGCCCCAGGGCATAGAGGAGCCGCTCCAGGCCCCGGCTCCGGCTCTCCTCAATCTGGCGGAGAAGGTTCCCTGCGCTCTTCTTCCCCATGCGTTCGAGGCCCACCAGGTCCTCCTCCTTAAGCCGGTAAAGGTCGGCCACATCCTTCACCAAGCCCTTTTCCAGGAGCTTCTCAATGAGCTTCTCCCCGAGGCCCCCGATGTCCATGGCCTTGCGGGAGGCGTAGTGACGGATGGCCTCAAAGCGTTTGGCCGGGCACAAGGGATTGGGGCAGCGGTGCACCTTGCCCTCCTTGACCAGGCGGTGGCCGCACTCGGGACAGGTTTCCGGCCAGCGAATGGATCTCTCCTCCCCAGTCCTCTTCTCCTTCAGGACCCTGAGGACCTCGGGGATCACCCCCCCCGCCTTGTGCACCAGGACCCAGTCCCCGATGCGCACGTCCAGCTCCTCGATGTAGCTTTCATTGTGCAGGGTAACCCGGCTGACCTCGCTTCCCTCAATGAAGACGGGCTCCAGGATGCCCACCGGCGTCACCCTGCCCGTGCGCCCCACCTGGAAGACCACCTGCAGCAGGCGGGTTTCCTTCTCCTCCGCGGGGAACTTGTAGGCGATGGCAAAGCGCGGGGCCCGGGCGGTGTACCCCAGTTCCCGCCAGAGGGAAAGCTCATCCAGCTTCACCACCACCCCATCCGCCTCAAAGGGCAGGCTTCGCCGCTCCTTCAGCCAGTCCTGGTAGATCCTTTCCACCCCCTCTGCCCCTTCTGCCCGGGCGAAGCCGTGCTCCACGGGAAATCCCTTCTCCCTAAGCCAGTGAAGGAGGTCCAGCTGGGTCTTGAGCCCGCTTTCCTCCAGGCCGAGGCCCAAGGCGTAGAAGGTGGCCCTGAGGCCCCTCCTTGCGGTGATCCGGGGGTCCTTCTGCCTGAGGGAGCCGGCGGCGGCGTTCCTGGGGTTTTTGAAGATCTTCTCTCCCTTTTCCTCCAGCTCCTCGTTGAGGCGGAGGAAGGCCTCTATGGGCATGTACACCTCGCCCCGGACCTCGAGGCGCTCCGGTACCCCTTGAAGCCTTCGGGGAATGGTGGGGATGGTGAGGAGGTTCTGGGTGACCTCCTCCCCTGTTTCCCCGTCCCCCCGGGTGGCCCCCCATACCAGAATCCCTTCCTCGTAGTAGAGGTTCACGGAAAGGCCATCCACCTTGTGCTCCACCGTGTACACGAAGGGCCCCTTCCTCCCCAAGGCCCGCTCGATCCGCTCCTCAAAGGCCCTGACCTCCTCCAGGGTGAAGGCGTTATCCAGGGAGTACATGCGGGTGGGATGGCGGATGGGGCGGAAGGTGGCCTCGAGGGGCTTAGCCCCCACCTGCTCCGTGGGGGAATCCGGGCTTTTGAGCTCGGGAAAGCGTTCCTCCAACTCCTTAAGCTCCCTCAAAAGCCGGTCGTATTCGGCATCGGAGATCTCCGGGGCATCCAGGACGTAGTAACGGTAGTTGTGGTAGCGGATGAGGTCCCGGAGCTCGTTGATCCGTTTGCGTGCCTCTTCCAGGGTCATGCCTCGAGTTTACCGAACCAGGTATAATGCCCTACGGCGAAATGCCATAGGAGGTGGCAGATGAAACGTATTGTGGCCCTTTTGGCGGTATTGGCCTTAGGCCTGGGCTTGGCCCAGGTGCGTGTGGGAATCGCCTTTGATGCGGGCGGCAAGTTTGACCGCTCCTTTAACCAATCCGCTTGGGAAGGAGCCCAGAAGGCGGCCAAGGACTTCGGGGTTAAGCTCTTCGACTTCGAACCCGCCGACCCCTCCCAGGTGGGCCAGGGCATCCGCACCTTCGCCGAGGAGGGCTTTGACCTGGTGATCGGGGTGGGCTTCGCCAACGAGCCCGCCATCACCGCCACCGCCAAGGAGTTCCCCAAGGTAAACTTTGCGGTGATCGACGCCGTCCCCGGGGAAGGCAAGCTGCCCAACGCCCTAGGCCTGGTCTTCCGGGAGCACGAAGGAAGCTTCCTGGTGGGCTACATCGCCGGCAAGATGACCCGCACCGGGGTGGTGGGCTTCATCGGCGGCATGGACATCCCCCTCATCCACAAGTTTGAGGCGGGCTTCCGGGCCGGGGCAGAGTACGCCTTCAAGGAGGACAAGATCCAGGGCAAGGTCCTGGTGGGGTACGTGGGCAACACCCCCGCCGCCTGGAACGACCCCGCCAAGGCCAAGGAGATCGCCGCCGCCCAGGTGCGCCAGGGAGCCGACATCATCTACGCCGCTGCCGGTGGTTCGGGCCTGGGACTCATCGACTACGTGAAGCAGGCCAAGTGCCTGAAGGAAGGCGGGGCCATCCGCTTCGTACGGAAGGCGGACCCCTACGCCAAGGTGCCCAAGTACGCCGACTACACCAAGACCTGCGGCACCGACGGCACCAAGGCCACCCCCCTCTTCTTCATCGGGGTAGACGCCAACCAGAACTACCTAGGGGACACCGACAACAACCCCAACACCCTGAACCACGGCCTCACCTCCATGCTGAAGCGGGTGGACGTGGCCACCTACGAGGTCATCAAGAGCGTGGTCCAGAAGGCCTTCAAGGGTGGGGTGCGGGAGTTCGGCCTGGCCAACAACGGGGTGGGCTACGCCCTGGACGAGTACAACAAGGCCCTGATCCCCGCTGCGGTGGTGAGCAAGCTGGAGGTTTTGAAGCAACAGATCATCAAGGGCCAGCTCAAGGTACCTGAAAAGCGCTAAAAGAAGGGCTACCTAACCTAGGCCGGGGGTTCCCCCGGCCTTTTTGTATACTCCGGGCGTGGAGGCTAGCGGAACCATCGCAAAGGCCCTGGTGCTCAAGGGCATCACCAAACGCTTCCCCCTGGTCCTGGCCAACGACCACATCAGCCTGGACCTGAACTGGGGCGAGGTCCTGGCCCTGGTGGGGGAGAACGGGGCGGGGAAGTCCACCCTGATGAAGATCGTCTACGGTCTGCAGCCGCCGGACAAAGGGGAGATGTGGGTGGACGGCAAACCCTACCGACCCAAGAGCCCCCTGGACGCCATCGCCCACGGCATCGGCATGGTCCACCAGCACTTCATGCTGGTGGAGCCCTTCACCGTGCTGGAGAACCTGGTCCTGGGCCTCGAGCCGGGAAGCCCTCTATACCTCAATCTGGACGAGGCCAGGAAGCGGGCCACCGCCCTCATGGAGGAGCTGGGCTTCCAGGTCCCCCTGGACGAGCGCATCGAGAACCTCCCCGTGGGCTTGCAGCAGCGGGTGGAGATCCTCAAAGCCCTCTACCGCCAGGCCAAAATCCTCATCTTGGACGAACCCACCGCCGTCCTAACCCCCCAGGAGGCAGAGGAGCTTTTCCGCTTTCTCAGGGCCTATGTGGCCAGGGGAAACGCCGCCATCTTCATCAGCCACAAGCTGAAGGAGGTGCTTTCCGTGTCCGACCGGGTCACGGTGATCCGGGACGGAAGGGTGGTGGGCACGGTGAAGACCCCGGAAACCTCCTTGGAGGAGCTGGCCCGGATGATGGTGGGAAGGGAGGTGGTCCTGAGGGTGGAAAAGGGCCCTGCCCGGCCCGGCGAGGTGGTGCTGGAGGTGGAGGGCCTCGAGGCGCCCCCCAGGCTAAGGGGGGTGAGCTTCTTCGTACGGGCTGGGGAGATCGTGGGCATCGCCGGGGTGGAAGGGAACGGCCAGAGCGAGCTGGTGGAGGCCCTGGCGGGCCTGCGCAAGTACCGGGGAACGGTGCGCTACCTGGGCCGCCCTCTTCCCCACCTGGCCCTCAAGGTCCGGGAGGCGGGCTTGAGCCATATTCCCGAAGACCGGCTTGCTAGGGGTTTGGTCCTGGACTTCTCCGTGCGGGAAAACGCCATCCTAGGGGACCAGCACCGCCCCCCCTTCCGGAGCTTCCTGGGCTTTCTGGACGGGAAGGCCATGGAGCAGCACGCCCGGACCCTGGTGGAAACCTTTGACGTCCGCCCTCGCTCCACGGACCTCTCCGCCCGGCGCTTCTCCGGGGGGAACCAGCAGAAGATCGTGGTGGGCAGGGAGCTTTTGCGGAGGCCCCGCCTCCTCATCGCCGCCCAGCCCACCCGGGGCGTGGACGTGGGGGCCATAGAGTTTATCCACCAGCGCCTGGTGGAGGCCCGCGACCAGGGCCTGGCGGTGCTTCTGGTTTCCGCCGACCTTTCCGAGGTGATCAGCCTCTCAGACCGCATCCTGGTCATGTACGAGGGGCGCATTGTGGGAGAACTCACCCCGGAGGAAGCCAAGGAAGAGCGCCTAGGCCTCCTGATGGCGGGCGTGCCCGCCTAGTCGCCGCGGAACTCCCCGGCCACCCCGCCCAGGACCACCACCTCCCCGGTCTTCAGGGCGTAGCGCACCCGCTCCCCCCGCACCACACCCCTTTCATCCCGGCTTTCCACCTTCCCATATAGGAAGGCGTACCCTTCCTTTTCCCTAAGAAGCGCCCGCTCAGCCTTGGTGGTGCGCCCGCCCTGGGTAAACTCCACCCCTCCGAGAAGCCAAAGCCGGTCCTCGTCCAGAAGATAGCGCAAGGAACCCGCCTTGCCCGAAAGGGGTTTTTCCCCTTCGCGGCGTACTTCCAGGGGACCCTCCAATAGGGCCTCCCCGGTGTCGTTTCGGTAGCGGAGCCTCCGCCCCTCCACCCGCACCTGCCCTTGGGCCACCGCCACCTTTCCGGGAGCCGGCCTTAGCTCCAGCCGGCCTTCCTCCTCCAGGTACCGGGCCTCTCCCCCGGAGAGGAAGAGCTCCTCCACCCCACCCCGCTCCACCACCGCCAGGGGCCCCCTGGCCTCCACCTCCTCCCCCAGGCGCACCTCCACCCCCTTGGGGTCAAAGAGGACGAGCCGGAGGTAGCGCTCCCCTTTCCCCTCGCCGGCCCTTCGCAAACGCATCAGGTAGGGAAGCCCCTCCTGTTCCCAATCGGGGTTATAGGCCACCTCCACCCTTTCCCCCACCTTCAACCCCTCCTCCACCGCGCTTCCCAGATCCCTGAAGAAGGCTCGGTTCTCCACCTGGACCCTCTCGGGGGAAAGGGCTTGCAGCTCCCCCACCAGGAGGTCGCCGTAGTCCGCGTAGAAGAGGCTTCCCTCCTCCCCGCTCACCCAGGCCACCACCTTCTTCTCCTTCCGGGTGAGCTCCACCTGGGGGTGGAAGACCTCCTGGGCCAGGGCGAGGAGGCAAAGGGCGGCCACCCCAAGGAGGAACCTTGGGGCACGGCGGCAAGGGCGAGAGAGGAGCACCTTGAACCCCGCCTACTTCTCCCCAAGCTTCCTAAACTCCCCCACGGGCAGGCGGAACTCCTTGCCGTAAACCCGCACCTGGTGGCGGTTCACATTGTGCTGGAGCGTGTTCCCCGAAAGCCTGAACCCCTCCTTCTTGTTCTCGCTCACCGCCGGCCTGCCCAAAACGATGGCCTCCCCGGTGGTATCGTCGTAGTAGAGGCTCTCCCCCGTGGTGACCAGATCCCCATCCTGGAGCCGCACCCCCCCGGTGGCGATGAGTTTTTTGGTTCCGGTGAGGCTCCGCACCTCCTTGGCCCGGATCACCAGGTCCCCGTCCTTGCGCTTGCGGGTGAGGACCACCTCCTTGGGATCGGTGAACACCGCCAGGCCCTTCTCCTCCTCATAGTAGACAAAGGCGGCCCGCCCCTCCTGGTTCCCGCTCCTTAGGAGGGCATTTTCGCTGCTGGAGGTGTCCGTGTCCACCTGGAAGGTCATGCGGCTCGCCTCCACCTCCACCGGGTCCTCCCCCGGCTTGGGCTCCTGGCGCATGCGGGCCGGGCCCAGAAGCTCCCCCTCCCCGGTTTTCTCCCGGTAGACCAGAACCGGCCCCCTGGCCTCCACCCGGCCCCGGCGCACCACCACCCCGCCCTCAAAGCGGGCCTCCCGCTCCCCCTCCGCTTCCTGCATGGTCTTGCCCTTGGGAGCGGTGAGGGTGGCCTTGGGGGAGCGGATCTCCAGATCCTTCACCCGGCCCCTCACCTCCCCCTCAAAGGTCCAGGGACCGTAGCGCAGGTCCCCTGAAAGCCGACCCCCTTCCACCTGAATAACCCGGACCCCGGAAGCGGCCAAGGCCAAACCCAAAAGGGACAACCAAACCCACCTTCTCATGGGCTACCTCCTTCCACGGCACAAGGACCAAAGGTGCCACCCGCGGGAAACTCAAACCGCGGGCTTTCCGCCTCTATGCGCTCCATGCCGAAATCCGAGCGAAAGCCCTGGGCCTCCCCCCTAAGGTTAGGGGCCTCAATCCGCACCCAGGGGGCGAAAAACCCCTCCTTCTGACGGATGAGGACCTCCCCCCTGCCCGGGGCGGAAAGCTGGAGGCGGAAGCATCCCTTCAGGATCTCCACCCGGGCGAAAGGAGCCCGCAGGTTGTCCCCTGGCTCCACCGCCACCTCGGGGGCGAAAAGGCGCAGGTCCAACCGGTCCCCCACATAGCGCTCCCCCCTAAGCCCCCCCTGGATGCGGAAAACTCCTCCCTCCTCCACCATCTCCTGGGCGGTGAACCGCCACTCCACCCCCTCCTCCTCGGGGAAAAGGTAGAACTCCACCCCCTTAAGGCGCACGCCTTCCGTGGGCAAGGGCTTGGGCGGGGGCCGGAGGAACCAAAAAATCACACCGAAGATGACAACAAGAAGAAGGGGGAGCCGCACCACCTTCCCACCTTACCCAAGGCCCCTTGAGAAAGATGACAAGACCCGCAAGCCCTTTCAGCCTAAGACATCCCGCGGGTTCCCCCGTACCCGCAGGTTCACCCAGGTCTTGCGCAGGCGCAGGAGGAGCTTCAAGGGACGGTAGAGGGGGGAAAGGGGCAGGGTGTAGGCGGGAAACTGGACGCGCCTACCCCCAAACCCCTCCTTGAAGCGCCATATCCCCTCCGCGTGGCTGCCCTCCGGGGTCCTGGGCACGCCCCAGAGGTCGTAGATGCGGTAGCCGCGTCCGATCCCATGGCGGATGGCCGCCAGGTGCATGCCCATGGGAGCCTTGGCCTCGGGGTGGGCGCGGCTGCTTCCCCCATAAAGGTAGTCCACCTTACCGGCGAAGGCCACGAAAAGCCCCGCCGCCAAGGCCTCCCCCTCCCTACGGGCCACGGCCAAGAAGGCCTCCCCATAGGGCTGGTTCATCTCCCTGAGCACCGCCTGGTAGTACTCCTTTGCGTGCTGCAGGAGCTTGGCCCGACGGTTGGTCTCCTCAAAGAGGCGGAAGAACTCGGGAAAGGCCTCCTCCCCCTCCACGCAAAGCTCCGTGCGCTTGAGGGCCAGGCGAGCGTTGCGGCGGTGCATCTCCTTCATCCCCTTAAGGAGGGCTTCTTCCCCTTGGGTGAGGTCCAGCCATACAGAATAGGCAGGCTGGATGGATTCCTCGAGGAGGAGGCCAGGGAAGGTGGGGGGAGGTTCCCCCGCCGGCAATCCCGCTTCGGGCTCGAGGACCAGGTGGGTACCCCGCACCCCCTGGGCCAGGGCCTTAGCCACCAGGGGCAGGTCCTCGAGGCGGGAAAGGGCAGGTCCCCTAGGGGCATAGGCCAGGCGGAGACCCCCAGGCAGGGGGCGCAGCAGCACCTGGGCCGCCCCCAGAAGCCCCTCCTTTCCGTAGACCGCAAGCCGCCTGGGCACCCAGCCGGAAAGCCGCTTCACCTCCCCCCAGCCCCAGGACTGCAGGGCGCTGGTGATGGGGAGGCTGGAAACCAGCCGGTTCCAGGCCTCAGGATCGGTGATCTCTAAAAGCTCGGCCACCCCCTAAGCGTACAGGGCCTGGGCCAGCTCTTCTAGGAGGCCGTTCCCCTCCAGGGGTAGCCGCTTCTCCTCCAAATAGGCCTCCAGGTGGGAAACCAGGCGAGGGTCCTGCACCCGGGCCGCCCGCTCCCTCAAGGGCACCAAAGGCCAGCCGAAGGCCAGGTGGCCCAGGAGGTCATAGAGGTCGTATTCACCGGGGAGAATGCGCCGCAAAAGGGCCTCGGTCCAGCCCTTGGCCAAAAGGTTTTGCAGAAGGGCACGGCGGCTTGCCGTCTTTCGCCAAAGAAGCTTGAAGCGGGCCTCCTCAGGCAAGGCATGCCGCAAGCGGCTACCCACCTCCTCGAGGCTATTCACCCGTTCCCCGCCGGGCAGCACATACCCTTCCCGGGCAAGAAGGTTCTCCACCACCTCCTTGAGCCGGCGGCTGGAAACGGGCTTCTCCAGGAAAAGATCCGCCCCCAAAGCCCGGCTGGGTCCCTCCAGCTCCCTGCCACCCCCGGTGAACATGATCACCGGCACCTTGGCTAGGCGCCGCACCGCCCGGATGCGCCCCAAAAGGGTGAGGCCATCCATATCCGGCATCATGATGTCCAAGAGAATCAGATCCGGGGTTTCCCTGCGCAGGTACTCCAGGGCCGCTTTGGCCGAATCCGCCAGCACCACCTGATGGCCCGCCCCGGAAAAGAGCAACTCCAAAAGGTGCAGCAGGCGGAGGTCATCGTCCACCACAAGCAGCCGCGCCACAAAGGCCATGCTAAGGGAGGCACCTTTTCCCTGTCTACGGGAAGCGGTAGGATGGAGGGCATGAGGATCGCCTTCCAGGGAACGGAAGGAGCCTATAGCGAGGAGGCCCTCCTCAGGAACTTTCCCGGCTCTACCCCCATAGGCTTTCCCACCTTCCACCAGGTCTTCGAAGCGGTGGAAGCAGGGGAAGCGGAACTCGGGGTGGTGCCCGTGGAGAACACCACCGCAGGCAGCATCAACCAGACCTACGACCTGCTCCTGGAAAGCGACCTCCACGTGGTGGGAGAGATCATCCACCGGGTGGAGCACTGCCTCCTCGCTCCCGAGGGCACCGAACTCAAAGACCTCAAGGCGGTCAAAAGCCATCCCCAGGCCCTAGCCCAGTGCGACGGTTTCCTGGCCCGCATGCGCCTTACCCCCATCCCGGTTTTTGACACGGCAGGGGCAGCCCGGTCCCTATCGGAGAACCCCGAGCCCGGGGTGGGGGCCATCGCCAGCCGGCGGGCCGCGGAGCTTTACGGCCTAAAGGTGCTGGCGGAAAACATCGAGGATTATCCCCACAACTACACCCGCTTTTTCGTCATCGGGCGAGAGGAAGCCCCAAAGGGAGAAGGTCCCCACAAGACCAGCATCGTCTTCGCCGTGCGCCACCGGCCCGGGGGGCTTTTGGAAGCTCTTTCCGTGTTCGCCGAGGCCGGGGTGAACCTCACCAAGCTGGAGTCGCGGCCTAGGCGCGATAAGCCCTTCAGCTACCTCTTCTACCTGGACCTCGAGGGCCACCTGGAAGATCCCGGCCCCGCCCAAGCCCTTCTGGGCCTTCTCAGACGGGCCGCCTTCCTTAAGGTTCTGGGCTCCTATCCCGCCTACCGCAACGGCGTCTAACCGGGGCGTACGTCCACCACCCGCTCCCCGGCAGCCCGAAGCCGGTCAGGGACACCCTCCACATCCTCCCCTACCACCCTCAGGACCAAGCGCTGGTACCCGTTCAAGTGGGCAGCGGTAGCGATGGACACGATGTTGGCCGGGGGAACCGCCCGGGCCATCTGGGCCAGGGCCCCGGGCACATCCGGGATGTCCACGGTGATGCGCAAGCCCCCCATCTTGAGCCCTAACACCTCAATGAAAGCCCTCAGGACATCGGTCACGGTGATGATGCCCACCAGCTTATCCCCTTCCATCACCGGGAGGCCGCCGATCTTCCTCTCCTCCATCAAAAGGGCTGCCTTCTCCAGGGGCGCGTCGGCCTCCACGGTGATCACGGGCTTGGCCATAACCTCCTGCACCGTGAGCTTGGAGAGGAGGTAGTTCATCTCCCACACGGAGAGGGTGGTGGCCTTGGAGGGCATGGCGTCCTTGAGGTCCTTGTCGGTGACCAGGCCAATGAGCTTCCCGTCCTTTACCACCGGCAACCGCCGGAAACCCTTGTTCTTCAAAAGGTTGATGGCCTCCAGCACCGGGGTATCCGGGGCCACGGTGAGGGGGTCCTTGGTCATCCAGTCCCTGACCAGCATGGCTTCACCTCCGGTTCTCAGTCTACCCAGGGTTGGCGGGAAAAATGTCCCCCGTCCAGAGAGCCTGGACGGGGGACATGGGTCCTAACCTAGCGCAGATTGGCCCCGATTACCGTGCGGGGGAAGCGCCCTCCCCCAAAGGCGTAGAAATACTCCCCATCCAGGAAGATCCCTGTGCGGGCGTCCAGGAGGAACTCCACCCCCAGGGAGAGATGAATCCCCACCTCACCCGGACCGACAAAGTAGCCGGCGAGCCCCCCGCCGAAATAGGGACGTATCCCCCTGAGATCCCCATCCAACTGGCCCAGGTCAGTTTTGAACAGCACCTCACCCGCCACTAGGAAACCAGGCCCACCGGGAAAGAGGTCCACAAATCCCCGGAAGGCCAGGTTGCGCTCTAAGGGTGCCTCGAGGCCCAGTCCCAGCCCCGCCGGGGGCAGGGATAGGCGGAAGGACACCGCCCGCTGGGCAAAAGCTCCCGTGCCTAAGGCCAACAACGCCAACATCCAGAGCACTTTGCGCATAATCCACCTCCTCCATGCATGGTACCCCCACCTAGGACAAAGCGAAAGAGGGACTTCTCTCACGCACCCTTCACCCTAAGGCCTTAGGCTTTCTCCTATGAAGCGCTTTTCCCTAGCAGCCCTCCTATTGGCCCTTGGTGCCCTCCTTGCCCCCATGCTGGCCCAGAACAGGAACGTGGCCACCCGGGTGGGGTTCGTGGATGCCGATGCCCTAGTGCAGGCCCACCCCGACTACAAGAAGGTGCAAGACCTCCAGGCCCAAGCCCGCAAGGAGCTGGCTCCCTTGGAGGAGAAACTCAAGCCCCTGGACCAAAAGATCCGTTCAGGCCAGGCCACAGCCAAGGAACGCCAGGACTACGAGGCCCTCCTCAAGACCTACCAGGACACCCTGAAGAAATGGCAGGACCGGCAGAATCCGGTGCTTAAGCCCATCCTGGAGGAGGTGGACCAGGCCATCGCCAAGGTGGCCAAGGCCCAGGGCTTTGCCGTGGTCATGAGCCGCCAGGTGGCAGCCCAATCGGGGCTGGTGGTCTACGCCGACGAGGACACCGACCTCACCCAGGCGGTGATTAGAGAGTTGAAGAAGTAGCCCTCTAACCTCAGACCCGGGGAAAGCATGCCCCGGGCTTCCCTTTTCCTGTCCTTGCCGCCAGGTTATAATCCTTCCGATGGCGAAGCGAAAACCGGCTAGGCCCAGCCGAAACCGCGACCTCGAGGCCCTGGGTACAGTGGCCTTGGGGGCGGGGGTCTTCCTCGCCGCTCCTCTTCTACCCTTACCCACGGGGGCCTTCGGGTCCTTCCTCCGGGAAACCCTCTACCAGGCGCTGGGCCTACCCGCCTACCTCCTTCCGCCAAGCCTTTTCCTCCTAGGGGCCTTCCTCTTCCGGAATAAACCCCTAAAGCCTCTCCTTCGCCACCTGCTTTTCCTTTACCTCCTGGCCTTCGCCCTCCTTCCCCTCCTGGGGCAACCCTTTTCGGGACGGGTGGGCGGGGAAATGCGGTCCTTTCTGGAGGCCAAGGTGGGGGCCCTGGGCTTCCTCCTTCCCCCTATCCTGGCCTCCCTGGTCCTGGACTTCTGGCGGCGAAAACCTCCTCTTCACCTCCTCCTCACCGGCCTGCGCCTAGGGGTGGAGGGCGTGCGCCGGATCCGCCACCGTCTAAAGGTCCTTCTCCTCAGGCGAAGGATCCGCCTCCTCGCCCGCTTTTACCCCGAACACACTGCCCTAAAGGCCCTGGCGCAGAACCTCTCCCCCGCAGAACTCCCGGGGGTGGAAAAGGCTTTAAGGGAGTTCCTGAAGGAGCGGGCCGCCGAGCTGAAGCGGCAGATGGAAGAGGACCAAAGGCCCCTGGAACCCCGGCTCCAAGCCCTTCTCCAAGGCTTGAAAACCCCTGTGCCCGGGGAAGGTCCCTTGCGGGATGCCCTGGAAGAACGGCGGGCAGCCCTTCACCTCGAGGCCCAGGCCCTTTTATCCCGCTTGAAAGCCCTTCTCACCTTTCCCGCGCCCAAGCCCAGCGTGGGAGGCCTGGTCCAGGGCCTAAGGCTTCGGGAAGAGCGCAAGGCCCGCTGGGAGGAACTTTCCGGTCTGGTCCAGGACCTCGAGGGGCGCTACGAAGAGCTCTCCTCTTGGCTATCCTTCCTCTACCGCCATCCCGAGGCCCAGGCCGAGGGGCTGAGGGCCCTGCTCACGGGGAATCCCCCGCCCGCTGTTTCTCCCCCACCCCCTTCCCCTGGACCGGAACCCTTTGACCTGGACCTGGTCTTCCCCGAACCTTCCCCAGCCCAGGTCCAACCGGATCCTCCCTCGCCCTCCCCTGCCCAGAGCACGGCCCTGGCCCTCCCCACCCCGGACCTCCTGGACCCCCCGGAGCCCAAGGGAACCGCCCGGGTCCTGGAGGAGGAGGTGGAAAGGCTAAAGCGCACCATCGCCGACACCCTCAAGCACTTCGGGGTGCAGGCGGAGGTGGTGGGCCACGCCCGCGGCCCCTCCGTGATCCGCTACGAGCTTCTGCCTGCCCCCGGGGAAAAGATCAGCCGCATCCAGAGCCTGCAAAACGACCTGGCCCGGGCCCTGGCGGTGGGGGCGGTCCGCATCGAAGCCCCCATCCCTGGAAAGAACACCGTGGGCCTCGAGGTGCCAAACCCCAAAAGGGAGCTGGTGCGCTTTTCCGAGGCGGTCCTCTCCCCTGCCTTCCAAAACGCCAAGGCCCTTCTGCCCCTGGTCCTGGGCAAGAGCATCGAGGGAGAGATCTGGGTGAGGGATCTCGCCAAAATGCCCCACCTCCTTATCGCGGGTTCCACAGGAAGCGGCAAGAGCGTGGCCATCAACGTCCTTATCGCAAGCCTCCTCTATAAGCACCTCCCCACCTCCTTGCGCTTCCTCCTCATCGATCCCAAGATGGTGGAGCTCACCCCCTACGAGGGCATCCCCCACCTGGTTCGCCCCGTGGTCACCAGCCCCGAGGAAGCCGCCGGGGTCCTCCAAGGAGCGGTGGCCCACATGGAACGGCGCTACCGGCTCCTAAGCGGGGTGGGGGCCAGGAACCTGGAACAGTACAACGCCAAGATGGAGAAGGAGGGCGGGGAAACCCTTCCCTACCTGATCATCGTGGTGGACGAGCTGGCCGACCTGATGATGACCGCCCCCAAGGAGGTGGAATCCGCCATTTTGCGCCTGGCCCAGATGGCTCGGGCCACGGGCATGCACCTTATCCTGGCCACCCAGCGGCCCAGCGTGGACATCCTCACCTCCCTCATCAAGGTGAACATCCCCGCCCGCCTGGCCTTTGCCGTGTCCAGCGGCTTCGACTCCCGCACCATCCTGGACACCCAAGGAGCGGAAAAGCTCATCGGCCAGGGGGATGCCCTCTTCTACCAGCCGGGGCTTCCCAAGCCCGTGCGCCTGCAGGTACCCTACCTCTCCGAAGAGGAGGTAGGGCGCCTGGCGGGCTTCCTCAGGGGGCAGAGTTACGAGGACCGCTTCGCCGAGGCCTACGGCCAGGACTTTGAGCCCCCCAAGGGGCCAGAAGGGACCGGCCTGGGCGAAGTGGACTTCTCCGATCCCCTTCTCAAGAAGGCAGCGGAGATCGTGGTGGAGGAGGGTTACGGCTCCGTAAGCCGCTTGCAACGCCGCCTTTCCATCGGCCACGCCCGGGCCGGAAAGCTGATGGATGCCCTCGAGGCCATGGGAATCGTGGGCCCCTCCAAGGGGTCCAAGCCCCGAGAGGTACTCATCAGCAAAGAACAGCTCAAGGACTTCTTCGGGTAAATTCGGGCAAGGGTGTGCTATCATGGCCCTTTGTGGAAACGGTGCCGGGCGGGCGCTGGGTGGCAGAGATCTACGGTTGCGACCTGGACGTCTTGGAAAACCCCAAGATGGTGGAGGCAGCCCTCCTGGACGCGGTGATGCGCCTGGGGGCACCCAGGGGTTCGGCCCAGTCGGTGGTGTACAAGTTTCATCCCCAGGGACTTTCCGCAGCGGTGGTGAGCCCGGTGGCAGCGGTGATGATCCACACCTGGCCTGAGGACAACGCCTCCGCCACCCTGGACCTCTATTTCTACCGGGATGGGGTGGACCCCGAGGAGGTCCTGAAGGGGCTCTCCCGGGCCTTCGGGGCCAAGGAGGAATCGGCCTTCCGCTACTGGCGGGGAACGGAACACGCCATCAAGCGCCGGGCCTTTGGCGACCAGCAAGGAGGTTGAAGCTATGGACTACGGCATGTACTTTTTTGAGCACATCACCCCCTACGAGACCATGGTGCGGCGCATGGAAAGGGTGATCGCCTCCGGCCGCACCAAGTACCAGGACTACTTTCTCTTTGAAACGAAAGGCTTCGGCAAGGTGCTGGTCCTGGACAAGGACGTGCAGAGCACGGAAAGGGACGAGTACGTCTACCACGAAACCTTGGTCCACCCGGCCATGCTCTCCCACCCCGAACCCAAAACCGTGCTTATCGTGGGAGGCGGGGAAGGGGCTACCCTGAGGGAGGTGCTCAAGCACCCCACCGTGGAACGGGCGGTGATGGTGGACATCGACGGGGAGCTGGTGGAGGTGGCCAAGCGCCACATGCCCGAATGGCACCAGGGAGCCTTCGAGGATCCCCGGACGGTCCTGATCATCGATGACGCTCGGGCTTACCTGGAGCGCACCCAGGAAACGTATGATGTCGTCATCATCGACCTCACGGACCCCGTGGGGGAGGATAACCCTGCAAGGCTCCTCTACACCGTGGAGTTTTACCGTCTGGTGAAGGCCCACCTGAACCCGGGCGGGATCATGGGCATGCAGGCGGGGATGATCATGCTCACCCACCACCGCGTCCATCCTGTGGTGCACCGCACGGTGCGGGAAGCTTTCCGCTATGTGCGGAGCTACAAGAACCACATCCCCGGCTTCTTCCTGAACTTTGGCTTTCTCCTGGCCTCGGATGCCTTTGACCCTGCGGCCTTCTCCGAAGGGGTCATCGAAGCCCGCATCCGGGAACGGCAACTGGCTTTACGACATCTCTCCGCTCCCTATCTCGAGGCCATGTTCATCCTGCCCAAGGACATCCAGGAGGCCATAGACAGGGAAACCCTGGTATCCACCGACCAGAATCCCTTCTACGTCACCCCTGAAGGAGAGGCCCGCCAGGCCCCCTACCAGGGCTAGGCGGGCTTGCGGAGCCCTCTGGGGCTTCTCATCCGGGACATGGTAGAGTAAGCCCATGCAACGCGTTATAGTCCTCGTAGGGATAGCCCTGGCCCTTTTGGGCCTGGGTTGGATTCTCTGGGGTCCCAAGGGAAAAGTCGGACTAGACCCCGCCCAAGGTGCCCGCTTTGCCCTGGGCGACCCCAATGCCCCCGTGGTGGTGGTGGACTTTTCCAACTACCTCTGCCCTCACTGTCAGAACCACGTCTTAAACGTCCTTCCCCAACTTAAGGCCGAGTACATCGACACCGGAAAGGTGCGCTATCTCTTCCGCGACTTCCCCTTCCCCGGCCAGGCCAACGTGATCCGGGCCAGCGAGGCCGCCGCCTGCGCCGCCGACCAAGGGCGCTACTACGAGTACCACGAGGTTCTCTTCCGGGCCGCCTCCAGCTGGGGGAACCTGCAGGGGAGCGTGCTGGACCGCTATTTGGTGGATCTAGCGGGGCAGATGGGACTGGATGAAAACACCTTTGCCCAGTGTTTGTCCTCGAATAAGCACCGTGAGGGGGTCCTAGCCGACCAGAAGCTGGCCTCGGACCTGGGCCTCACCGGTACTCCCACCTTCTTCATCGCCGGCGAAAAGCACACGGGCTTCCTACCGTACGAGGAGTGGAAGACCCTCTTGGACAAGGCCCTGGCAGAAAAGAAGTGAGCCTTTCGGTGTAGGTACAAGGGGGGGTACACCCCCCTTGTCCCATACGGGTCTGGTACCCTGGAAGCCGTGGAAGCCCTCTGGGTGGCTACCGCCTTCGCCCTGGGCCTCTTGGCCAGCCGCCTAGGGCTTCCCCCCTTGGTGGGTTATTTGGGAGCGGGCTTCGCCCTGCACGGGATGGGCTTAAGAGAAACGGAATTCCTGCACCGTGCGGCGGAGATCGGGGTGCTTCTTCTCCTTTTCACCGTGGGGTTGAAGCTCCGCTTTCAGGACCTTCTGGAGCCCCGCATCTTGGGAGTAGGCGGCCTCCACCTCCTGCTTTTCGCCCTTCTCGCGTTTCTCGTTGTGGGAAACCTTCCCCTGGCCATCGCCCTGGCCTTTTCCAGCACCGTGTTGGTGGGAAAGGTCCTCGAGGACAAGAAGGAACTCACCACCTACCATGGCCGCCTCAGCGTGGGCATCCTGGTCCTGCAGGACCTGGTGGCGGTGGGCCTTATCACCCTTTATGGCGAGAACCAGATAAGCCCCTGGGTAGGGCTGGTTCTCCTCCTGCCCCTTCTCAGGTCTGCCGTGGCCTGGCTTCTGGAAAAAAGCGGCCACGAAGAACTACTGGTGCTCTTCGGTCTAGGCCTTGCCCTCCTCGGGGGAGAAGGCTTCCGCCAGGTGGGGTTGTCCCCCGAACTAGGGGCCTTAATCACGGGAATCCTCCTCTCGGGCCACGAAAAAGGAGGGGAAATGGCCAAGGGGCTTTGGAGCCTCAAGGAGGCCTTTTTGGTGGCCTTTTTCCTAGATATCGGCCTCAGGGAAGGCCTACAGGGCGTGGAACTCGGGGTGGTCCTGTCCCTTCTCCTCCTGGCCCTGGTCAAGACCCCTCTCTTCTTCGCCCTGTTTCTCCTCTTCGGGCTTCGGGCCCGCACCGCCTTCGTGAGCGGCATGTACCTGGGCAATTACTCGGAGTTTGCCCTCATTGTGGGGGTCGTGCTGGAGCGGGCGGGGCTTCTCCCCCATAGCCTTTCCACTCTAGCCCTCCTGGTGGCCCTTTCCATGGCGATTTCCGCACCCCTTGCCCGGTACAGCCATAGCCTCTACAAGCGCCTCGAGGCCCGCCTCCTTCCCCTGGAACGCCAGGGGCGTCACCCCGACCAGGAACCCGAGCGCCTGGAAGGGGCCACGGTGCTCATCGTGGGCATGGGTCGCACCGGGGGGGCCGTTTACCGCATCCTGGAGGCCAAGGGCGAGCATCCCGTGGGCTTGGACGCGGACCCCGAAAAGGTAAGCCGCCACCAGGCCAAGGGGCGGAAGGTCCTCTACGGGGACGCGGAGGACCCCGAGCTTTGGGAACGTCTGGACCTTACAGGGCTTAAGGCGGTGGTCCTGGCCCTGCCGGACCTCGAAGCCAAGGTCCTCGCCGCCCGCTGGCTCAAGGAACGGGGCTTTAAGGGGATCCTGGCCGCCACCAGCTTCCACCTGGAGGAAGACCCCATCCTAGAAGCCGCCGGCGTCTCCCTCCTCTTCCACCCCTTCCGCGAGGCCGGGGAACGCCTGGCGGAGAAGGTGCTGGAAAGGCTGGCTATAATGGGTGAGGTGAGCCATGGCCGGTCATAGCAAGTGGGCACAGATCAAACGTAAAAAAGCCGCCAACGACCTCAAACGCGGCAAGATCATCTCCAAGCACCTCCGGGCCATCCAGGCAGCAGCCCGGGCAGGGGGGAGCCCCTACCCGGAGGCCAACGTCCAGCTTCGCAACGCCATCGAAGCTGCCCGCGCTGACGACGTCCCCTTGGAAAACATCGAGCGTCTCCTACAGAAGCTACAAGGGGGTGGGGAAAGCGCCGAGCAGTACGAGGAGATCGTCTACGAGGGCTACGCCCCCGGCGGGGTAGCCCTTCTCGTCTACGCCCTCACGGAAAACCGCAACCGCACCGCGAGCGAAGTGCGCCACGTCTTCAACAAGTACGGGGGTTCCCTGGGAGCCAGTGGGAGCGTGGCCTGGCAGTTTGAACGCAAAGGGGTGATTGTCTGCCAGAACTCCGAGGCCGCCCAGGAAGCAGCCATAGAACTCGGGGCCCTCGACCTTGAGGAGGAAGGGGAAAGCCTAACCATCTACACCGACCCCAGCGAAACCTACCGCATGGCCGAGGAGCTTAAAAGGCGGGGCATACCTGTGGAGGCCGTGGAGGTGGTGCAACATCCCCAGAACACCGTGGCCTTGCCCCCTGAGGAAGCTGCCAAGGTCATGCGCCTGGTGGAGGCTTTGGAGGACCTGGACGACGTGCAACACGTCTACACCAACCTGGACCCCGCAAGCCTCCAGGTGGAGGCCTAGTACCGCCCCACCTTGGCGAAAGCCAAGGTGGGGAACCCGGTAAGTCCCTTCCGGCCAAGTTCTGGAACGCCCCGGGAAAGCTCACGGGAAAGGACCCTACTCCTTCTTGCGCTTCCTCTCCTCCCGCATGAGCCTTCGGCGCTCAGCCCGGGAAAGGCCCGGCTGGGGCGGCGGGGTGGCGAGGCGCTTCTTCTCCACACCAAAGGGCCGAACCTCCTCCTTGGGGGTGGGCACGGGCACGTAAGGAGCCTCCCGCACCGGGCGCACCGGCTCCGCCTCCACCTTGAGGCGGAAGAGGAACTTGGCCACCTCCCCCTTGATGAAGCCCACCATGTCGTTGAACAGCCGGGTGGCCTCGATCTTGTACTCCTGGAAGGGGTCCTTCTGCCCGTAGCCCCGCAGGAAGATACCCTGGCGGAGCACATCCAGGTTATGGAGATGCTCCTTCCAGGCGGAGTCCACCACGTTGAGGATCACGAAGCGCTCCACCGCCCGCATCAGGGGAGGGGAAAGTTCCTGCTCCCTGACCTCGTAGGCCTTCAAGGCCGCCTGCACCAGGCGCTCCACACCCTCTTCCGGCTTTAAGGTACGAAGCTCCTCAAAGGGGAAGTCTGCAAGCTGGGGCACGGTGTCCAGGAGAGTGGCCTTCAGGGCATCCAGGTCCCAGTCCTCGGGATGCACCTGAGGATTAAGGATGTTTTCCGCAATTCCCGCCACCGTTTCCTCCACCATGCCCAAGGCTGCCTCCTTTACCTCCTCATCCTTGCCCAGAAGGATAAGGCGGCGCTGGGCGTAGATGACTTCCCGTTGGCGGGCCATCACATCGTCAAACTGCAAAAGCTGCTTGCGGATGGCAAAGTTGCGGTCCTCCACCCGCTTCTGGGCCCGCTCGATGGAACGGGTCACCATGGGGTGCTCGATAGGCTCAGAGTCATCGAAGCCCATGCGGTCCAGCATGGCGATAATCCGGTCTGAGGCGAAAAGGCGCATAAGGTCATCGTCAAAGCTGACGTAGAAGCGGCTTCCCCCCGGGTCCCCCTGGCGCCCGGCCCGGCCCCGAAGCTGGTTGTCGATGCGGCGGGACTCGTGCCGCTCGGTGCCGATGATGAAAAGCCCTCCTAGTTGCCGCACCCTTTCCTCGTCCGCCTTACACTCTTCCCGGATCTGACGGATCTTTTCCAGGAGCTCTTCCTTTATCCCCAGCTCCTGGGCCAGGGCCCGGGCCTCCTCCTCCTGGCCTGCCACCATCTTCTTGATGAAGAGCTCCACCTTCCACTCGTACCGGTCAAAGCCCTCCTTTTCCAAAAGGGCCGCCGCCAGGTACTCGGGGTTGCCACCCAGCTTGATGTCTGTACCCCGGCCCGCCATGTTGGTGGCGATGGTGACGGTCTTGCTCCGGCCCGCCTGGGCCACAATCTCCGCCTCCTTGGCGTGGTGCTTGGCATTCAGGACCTGGTGGGGAATGCCCTGGCGCAGGATGCTCAGGGTATGCACCGCCCGCTTTAAACCCTCCCAGGCAGCACGCAGGTTGCCCTTCGGGGGAATAAGTCCTTCAAAGGCTGCCAGGTCCTCATCCTTAAGCTGGGTGGGCTTTTCCAGAAGCTTCCTTAGGCGCTCCCACTCCTCTCCCTGCTGCTTCTGGCTGGCCTTCTTGAAAAGCTCCAGGCGCATCTCCAGCCGAGGCAGATAGAGGCGGGGCTCCTTAAGCATCTGGGAAAGCCTTTCGGACTTCTCGATGCTGATGGTGCCCACCAAAACCGGCTGGCCCCGTTCGTACTTCTCGGCGATCTCCTCCACCACCGCATAGAACTTTCCCTTTTCCGTGCGGTAGACCACGTCGGGGAAGTCCTGCCGGATCATGGGGCGGTTGGTGGGCACCACCACCACGTCCATGCCGTAGATCTCCTGGAACTCCTTCTCCTCGGTCTTGGCGGTGCCGGTCATACCGGCCCGCTTCTCGTAAAGGCGGAAGAAGTTCTGATAGGTGATGGTGGCCAGGGTCTGGTTCTCCCGCTCGATCCTGACCCCCTCCTTGGCCTCGATGGCCTGGTGGAGGCCCTCCCCGTAACGCCGCCCCGGCATCAAGCGGCCCGTGAACTCGTCCACGATGATAACCTGGCCATCCTGGACGATGTAGTCCCGGTCCCGATGGTAGAGCTCCTTGGCCCGGATGGCCTGGATGAGCATGTGGGCAAGCTCCATGTTCTCTGGGCTGAAAAGCCCCTCCACCCCAAGGAGTTTCTCCGCCTTAGCGATGCCCTGGAGGGTGAGGTGCACGGAGCGGTTCTTCTCCTCAATGGTGTAGTCCCCCGTGGGCTCCTTACGCACCCCGGGCTCCGGGGGAAGGCCTCGCTCCAGCTTCTTGGCGATCTCCGCCATCTTGTAGTAGAGGTCCGTAGCCTTCTCCGCCGGGCCGGAGATGATGAGGGGGGTGCGGGCCTCGTCGATCAGGATGGAGTCCACCTCGTCGATGATGGCGTAGTGCAAGGGGGTGTCGTGGCGAAGCACCAGCTGGTCCGGGGTAATGGCCATGTTGTCCCTGAGGTAGTCAAAGCCCAACTCGGAGTTGGTCACATAGGTAACGTCGGCCAAGTAGGCCTTGCGGCGCTCCTCGGGGGTGGAGCTGTGCTGAATGACCCCCACCGTGAGGCCCAGGCCTCGGTACACGGGCCCCATCCACTCGGCGTCACGGCGGGCCAGGTAGTCGTTCACCGTGACCACGTGAACACCCTTGCCGGTGAGGGCGTTCAAGGCTACGGCCAGGGTAGCCACCAGGGTTTTGCCCTCCCCGGTCTTCATCTCCGCGATCTTGCCCTCGTGGAGCACCGCCCCGCCGATGAGCTGCACGTCAAAGTGGCGCATGCCCAGGTAGCGCTTGGCGGACTCGCGGGTTAAGGCAAAGACCATGGGGAGAAGCTCCTCGAGGCTCGCCCCCCTTTTGTGCTTCTCCTTGAGCTCCGCATAGGCTGCGGCCAGGTCGGCAATCTTCTCCACCTCCGGCTCCAGCCGGTTGGTGGGCTCCACCACTTGCTTGTAGTAGCGGGCGATCTCCCGCTCGTTGTTGTCAAAAAGCCGTCGTATGAGGCCCAGCATCCTAAGGCCGATTGTACCCCTACAGGATGAGAAAGCCTTCAGGCCTCCTCGAGGGGCCAGTAGGCGGTGGCCCCAAGCGACAAGGGGCTAGGGGGAAAACCTCCTTGGTAACGGCGCCAGGCGGCCAAGGCCACCATGGCCCCGTTGTCCTGGGAAAGGCCCCTGGGAGGGAAGTACACGGTAAGCCCCGCCTCCCGGAAGCGAGCCTGCAAGGCCCGGTTGGCAGCCACCCCTCCTGCCACCAAAAGCACCCGGTGGCCCGTGTCCTGGGCAGCCCGGATGACCACCTGGGCCAGGTGCTCCACCGCCGCCTCCTGAAACCCCCTGGCCAAGGCCGGGGCGGGATGCCCAGCCTCCACCAGCTGCACCGCCTTGGTCTTGAGGCCGGAGAAGCTGAACTCGTATCCCTTCTGGTCCTTGAGGGGGACGGGGAAGGGCACCTTCTCCCTGGCTTCCTGGGCCAGGCGCTCGATCTCAGGCCCCCCGGGAAAGCCCAGGCCGAGAAGCCTCGCTACCTTGTCAAAGGCCTCCCCGGCGGCATCATCCCGGGTAGCCCCGAGAAGCCGGTAGCGGCCCAGGGCCTCCACCGCGAAAAGGTGGGTGTGCCCACCCGAAGCCACCAGGGCCAAAAAAGGAGGGCTCAGGCCAGGAGGCCAGGCAGCGGCGATGTGGGCCTCGAGGTGATGGATGGCATAGAAGGGCTTCCTCAAGGCCCAGGCCAGGCCCTTGGCGAAGGTGTACCCCACTAGCAGGGCCCCGATGAGCCCAGGGCCACGGGTGGCCGCCACCAAGGAAAGATCCTTGGGCCCTATCCCCGCCTCGGCCAGGGCCTTTTCCGCAAGGGGGCGGATGACCTTCAGGTGCTCCCGGCTGGCCAGCTCGGGCACCACCCCGCCGAAAGCCTGGTGCAGGGCCACCTGGCTGGCCACCAGGTTCACCACCACTTCCCCGTCCTTCACCAGGCCTACCCCTGTGTCGTCACAGGAGGTGTCAATGCCCAAAATCCACATAGCTATCCTTCCCTCGGGTCCAGCACCGGGCCCGGGTAATGGCGGGTATTAGAGCTGACCAAGGTGAGGCCGTGCACCTCCGCCGCTGCCCATTGCAACAGGTCCACTAAAGGAAGCCGGGCTCCCTGGACCTTCCTCTCCCAAAAAAGCCTTGCAGCCCGCTCGGCTACCGCGAAGTCTAAAGGTGCGAAACCCAGCTCCCGGAGAAACCGGCGCTGGGCCTCCAATCCCCTCTCCGGAACGCCTGCCAACACCTCCGCCACCGTAATGGGCGTAACCCACAGGGTCGCCCCCTGGGCCAGACTCCCCCGCACCCAGGCCACCACCTGGGGATGGCCCCGAAAGAGATCAATGATCACCGTGCTGTCCAGGAGATAACGCATCCAAACGGGCCTCCGTTTCCCCCCTCAAAGTCCGGACATAGCCCACCACATCCTCCGGCGTGGCCCAGTGGGGAGCCTCTTCGAAACCCACGGAACCCGCCACCTCCTCCACCAGGGAGAGAAGCCGCACCCGCCTGAGGTAGTCTTCCAGGGCCTCCGCCACCACCTCGCTTCGGGAACGCCCCTTCCGCTCCTCATCCAGGCGCTTTACAAGCTCTTCCGGAAGCCTCAAGTGCACCAGCACCCCGGGCATGGTATCACCTTCTGCTACTCTAGCAGATACCCTCAAGAAGGGACTAGGCTAAGGGCAATGCTCTGGCTCCTCCTTCCGGTGCTCCTCCTCGTCTACCTCCTTTACCGGGCGAGGAGGCCCAAGGTGCGCCCCTGGGCCGGGGTGTGGCTTTGGCAGAGGGGCAGGAGGAAGCGCTTTCGGCCCCGGCTGGACTTAAGGCTTTTCCTCCTTCTCCTGGCGGCCGCCCTGATGGTCCTGGCCCTCGAGGATCCCCCCTTGGGTCCCTCCCCCATGGTCTTCGTGGTGGACACCTCCGCCAGTATGGCCACTCGGGAAGGAGCCAAGACCCGTTTGGACCTGGCCAAGGAAAGGCTTCTCCCCCTTTTGGAAAGAACCCCGGAGGCCGTCTTGGTGCGGGCTGGGGAAAAGCCGGAAGCCTATGGCCCTGCCCCCGGCATCGCCCTGAGGACCCGGCTCCTGGCGCTGGAGGCAAGGGACCGGGAGGCCCGGCTGGAGGAGGCCATCGCCCTGGGGCGGAGGCTTCTAAAGGCCCCGGTGTTGGTGGCAAGCGACGGCCCCGCGCCCCCTGGGGCGGAGGGGTACATCGGGGTGGGAAGCCCCAGGGAGAACCTGGGGATCGTGGCCGTGGCCCAGGGGTTTTTGGCCTTAGGGAATAGCGCAAGCCGCACCCTCGTCGCCCAGGTGGAGGTGGGGGGCAGGGTGGAGGAGGTGCGGGTTCCGGCCCGGGGCTTCGCCCGGCTGGAGAACCTTCCCCCCACCTTTACCGCCCGGCTCCTGAATGGAGGTGCCCTGGACCTGGACGACGGGGCGGGCTTCGGCCTAAAGCGGCTTGGGGTGGACTACCCCAAGGCCCCCGCCTTGGAAAGGCTCTTCCTCCTCCTGGGGGCGGTTCCCGGGGAGGAGGTGCGGGTGCGCATCGGGGTACCCCAGGGGCTTCCCGATAGGCCAACCCTCTACCTGGCCCCTTCCGGGGGAAACCCTACCCCGGTCCTCCTCGCTACGCCTCATCCCCTCCTGGAAGGAGTGGCCCTTTTGGGGGAGCGCCTGCCCCCTCCTCCCCCGCCCCCCAGTTCCTGGCGGCCCCTGGTGGAAGGGGAGGATGGGGTGGGCCTTGTCTACTTCACGGAAGGAGGGCTTTACCTGCCCCCCTTGGCCGCCATCCAGGAGCGCCCCTTCTTCCCCCTCCTGGTCTACAACTTCCTCAAACCCTACCGGGAGGTGCGCACGGGCCTCCTTTCCCCTGTGGAAACCCTTCTTCCCACCCCCGGACCCAGCTTTCTTCCTCCAAGCCAGGGAGGGGCAGGCCGGTTCCTCGCCCTCCTCGCCGCCTTGGTGCTCCTCCTCGAGGCCCTACTCTTCCGCCCCAAACCCCGGGCCCAGGAAGCATAATGGGCCCATGCGCTTCCGTCCTTTCACCGAGCTGGATCTGGACCTCCTCAACCAAGTGGCGGGAAGCCGGCCCTTGAGCCTGGGTGCCGTGCGCTTTTTCGCCCGCACCGGCCACTCCTTCCTGGCGGAAGAGGGGGAGGAGCCCATGGGCTTCGCCCTGGCCCAGGCGGTGTGGCAGGGAGAGACCACCACGGTCCTCGTCACCCGGGTGGAGGGCAGGAACCAGACGGTCCTGGAGGGCCTCCTGGCCGCCGTGGTGAAAAGCGCCTACGACGCCGGGGTTTACGAGGTGGCCCTGCACCTGGACCCCAAACGGGAGGACCTTCAGGCGGCCTTACAGGCCCAGGGATTTGCCATCGGACCCTTGGTCCTGGCGGTGAGGGTCCTGGGAAGCCGGGGGCAAAGGGGAGAAACCCGGGGCATCCTAGAATAGGGACCATGAACCGGGTTCTCATCGGCATCCGGGGAGAGCCTACCCCCGAGGGGATGGAGAGGATCCTTAAGGCGCTACGGGACCTCGAGGGCACCTCCCAGGTCCAGGCCACCGGCCCCGCCCAGGTCCTGGTGGAGTACGACCCTCAGGTCCTCACGGTGATGGACCTCCTCCGCACCATCCGGGAGCAGGGCTTTCTGGCGGGGATGCTCTGATACCACCCCACCTTGGCCTTCGCCGAGGTGCTATGAGGAGCTATGCCCCCTCTTCTTCCGGTAAACTGCCCCTCGAGGTGCCCCATGCTGGACTTCTACGCCTTAGAAGACCTCCTTACCCCGGAGGAGAAAGAGATCCAAAAGGCCGCCCGCCGCTTCCTGGAAAAGGAGGCCCTGCCCTATATCCGGGACTGGTGGGAGGAAGGGGTCTTCCCCACCCACCTCATACCCCGGTTCGCGGAGCTGGGCTTCCTAGGCCCCACCCTGCCCCCGGAGTACGGAGGGGCAGGAGTTTCCAGCGCCGCCTACGGGCTCATCGCCTACGAGCTGGAACGGGTGGACTCGGGGCTTAGGAGCTTTGTGAGCGTGCAAAGCTCCCTGGTCATGTACCCCATCTACGCCTTTGGCAGCGAGGAGCAGAAGCGGGAGTTCCTGCCTAAGCTGGCCCGGGGGGAGATGGTGGGCTGCTTCGGCCTCACCGAACCCGATGGGGGTTCGGACCCCTACGGCAACATGAAAACCAAAGCCCGCCTCGAGGGGGATACCTGGGTCCTAAACGGCACCAAGATGTGGATCACCAACGGCAACCTGGCCCATATCGCCATCATCTGGGCCAAGGACGAGGAGGGGCGGGTTCTGGGCTTCATCGTCCCCACCGACACCCCAGGCTTCCAGGCCCGGGAGGTGAAGCACAAGATGAGCCTGAGGGCCTCGGTGACCAGCGAGCTGGTGCTGGAGGAGGTGAGGGTGCCCGAGGCTTTGCGCCTGCCCAAGGCCGAGGGCCTCAAGGCCCCCCTTTCCTGCCTCACCCAGGCCCGCTTCGGCATCGCCTGGGGGGTTCTGGGAGCCTTGGAGGCGGTGTACACCGAGGCGGTGGAGTTCGCCAAAAGCCGGAGCACCTTCGGCGAGCCCATCGCCAAAAAGCAGCTGGTGCAGGCCAAGCTGGCGGAGATGCTGGCCGATCACACGGAGGGACTGCTTCTCGCCTGGCGCCTGGCCCGGCTAAAGGACGAGGGGAAGCTCAAGCCCGCCCAGGTTTCCCTGGCCAAGCGGCAGAACGTGTGGAAGGCTCTGAAGGCCGCCCGCCTAGCCCGGGACATCCTGGGGGGAAGCGGCATCACCCTGGAGTACCACGCCATCCGCCACATGCTCAACCTGGAAACCGTCTACACCTACGAGGGCACCCACGACATCCACACCCTGGTCCTGGGGCGGGAGGCCACGGGGCTGAGTGCCTTCTAGAGCATGGTCATCGCCTTCACGGGGGATCCCTTTCTGGCCAAGGAGGCCCTTCTCCAGGAGGCCTCCCTTCGGGGCCTCACCCGCTTCACCGAGCCTACGCCCGAGGCCCTGGCGGAGGTCCTAAGCCCCGGGCTTTTCGGGAAAGCCGGGGCCATGCTGGACCTGAGGGAGGTGAGCGACGGGGAGTGGAAGGTGTTGAAGCCCCTTCTGGAAAACGTCCCCGAGGAGGTGGCCGTGCTCCTCCTTGATCCCAAGCCCACCACCGCCCGGGCCGCCTTCTACCGCACCCGGGAGCGGCGGGACTTCCCCACCCCGAAGGGCAAGGACCTCGTCCGCCACCTGGAAAACCGGGCCAAGCGGCTGGGGTTCAGGCTACCCGCCGGCATCGCCCAGTACCTGGCCTCCCTGGAAGGGGACCTCGAGGCCCTGGAACGGGAGCTGGAGAAGCTCGCCCTTCTTCCACCTCCCCTCACCCTGGAGAAGGTGGAACGGGTGGTGGCCCTAAAGCCCCCTGTAAGCGGGTTTGACCTGGTGCGGGCGGTTTTGGAAGGGGAGGCCAAGGCTGCCTTCCGCCACCTAAGGCGGCTAAGGGAGGAGGGAGAGGAGCCCCTAAGGCTACTTGGGGCCTTCGCCTGGCAGTTTTCCCTTCTGGCCAGGGCCTGGATGCTTCTCAAGGAGAACCCCAGGCCCACGGAAGCCGACCTCGCCCGCCTCGAGGCCCATCCCTACGCGGCCAAGAGGGCGCTGGAGCTGGCTCGAGGCCTCCCCAAGGAAGCCCTCGAGGCCAGCCTGGACGTCTTGATCCAGGCAGAGCGCCGGGCCAAGGAGGGCAAGGATCCCTGGCTGGCCCTGGAAAGGGTGGTCTACACCCTCCTCCGCCTCACCCCGGCAGAACCTGCGTGACACCCCCCAAAGGAGTCCTCCAGGGAATTCTTCCCTAAGGAGTTGACCCGTGGGTCAGCCCTGGGTTAGCCTCCTTCCATGCTAAGCCCAGATCTGGTGGAAACCCTCCTGCGGCAAGCCCTAAAGGGCGGGGCCGACTTCGCCGAGATCTACGCGGAGCGCTCCCGGAGGCGGCGCATGATCGTGCGTTCGGGCCGCCTGGAGGAGGCCATCTCCGGCCTGGACTACGGAGCAGGCCTCCGCCTTTTCTTCGGCACCGAGGTGGTCTACGCCTACACCAACCAGCTCACCCGCGAAGGCCTCCAGGAGGCCCTGGAAACCCTTCTCCGGGCCAAGGGAGCCCTGGGCCAGGTGGACGAACGGGGTGCCGGGGGCCTGGACTTCCGCAAGGCTTTGCCCAAGGGCCTTCACACCCCCAGGACGCCCTACGGGGAAAAGGACAAGCGCTACCGTCTGGAAAGGCTTCTGGAGGCCGAGGCCGGCGCCAGGATCGCCCCGGAGATCAGGCAGGTGGAGGCCAGCCTCCAGGAATGGGAGCAGGAGGTCCTGATCGCCAACACGGAGGGCACGTGGGCCGAGGAAAAGAGGGTCCGCACCCGGCTTTTCGTGCTGGCGGTGGCCCAAGATGGCACGGAGGTGCAAACGGGGTACGCGGCCCCCGGCAAGAGCGTGGGGCTGGAACTCTTCGACCTCTTCCCCCCCAAGGAGGTGGGGGCCAAGGCCGCCCGCCAAGCCCTTACCAACCTGCGGGCCAAGCCCGCCCCCGCCGGGACCATGCCCGTGGTGGTGGGAAACGCCTTCGGCGGGGTTATCTTCCACGAGGCCCTGGGACATCTCTTGGAAACCACCAGTGTGGCCAAAAAGGCCAGTGTCCTGGCCGATAGGCTTGGGGAGGAGGTGGCAAGCCCTGCGGTCACCTACATCGACGACGGCACCCTCCCCCACGCCTGGGGTTCCACGGAGGTGGACGACGAGGGCCACCCCACGGAGCGCACGGTGCTCATCGAAAGGGGCATCCTCAAAAGCTACATGGTGGACCGCCTGGGCCATCTTCTCACCGGCTACCCCATGACCGGCTCGGGCCGTAGGCAGGACTACACCCTCGCCCCCACCTCGAGGATGCGCAACACCTTCATCGCCCCGGGGGACAAGGAGGTGGAAGACCTCATCGCCAGCGTGGAGTTCGGCCTCTACGCCAAGGAGTTGGGAGGCGGACAGGTGAAGCCGGGCTCCGGGGAGTACAACTTCGCCGTGCAGGAGGGGTACATCATCCGCCACGGGCGCCTGGAAGAACCCGTGCGCGGGGCCATGCTGGTGGGCAAGGGGCCGGAGACCATCAGGAAGGTGGTGGCCGTGGCCAAGGACTGGGAAAACGCCCCCGGGATGTGCGGGAGCCTCTCGGGAATGGTGCCCGTGGAAGTGGGCCAGCCCCATGTGCTGGTTTCGGAGATCGTGGTGGGAGGTAGGGCATGACGCTGGAGGAAGCCAAGCGGTACCTCCTGAGGCGGGCCCGGGAACTGGGCCTTCAGGCGGAAGTCCTCTTCCAGGAGGAGCGGGAGCTTTCCTTAAGGGCCCGGCAAGGTACTCTGGAGGAGATCAAGGAGGCCCGCCAGGGGGGGATCGGCCTCAGGGTGGTGGTCCAAGGCCACGTGGGCTACGCCTACACGGAAGAGCTTTCCCCGGAGGCCTTAGAGTGGGCCCTATCGGAGGCCAGGGATAACGCCCTTCTTGCGGGAAAGGAGGGCTTCATCCCCCCGGGCCAGGCTTTAGGAAGCCACGATCTTCTGGGGGAGGGCCTTTCCGCCCCCCTGGAAACCAAGAAGCAAAGCGCCCTGGAGCTGGAGAGGACCTTCTGGGAAGACCCCCGCACCCGAAGCGTCCTCATGGGGGGCTACATGGAAAAGGAGGTCCAGGTAGCCCTAGCCAGTACCTTAGGGGCCGAGGGTGCCTTCCGCACTGGGCTTGCTGGGATGGGGGGTAGCCTGGTGATGGGGGATGGCCCAAGCCTCAAGCAAGGCTGGGACTTCAAGCTGGCCAAGGAGTTTCACCTCCTGGACCCCGGCCGCACCGCCTTGGAGATCCGGGAGAAAACCGCCAGGCACTTAAACGCCAGGCCCCTCCCCACCGGCCGTTACCGGGCCTACCTGGAGCCCAAGGCCATGGCAGGGCTTCTCCTGGTGCTTTCCCGCTCCCTTTCCGCCAAAAGCGCCCTCGAGGGCAAAAGCCGCCTCTTAAACCGGCTTGGGGAGCGGATCGCCTCGGAATGGGTCACCCTGGTGGACGACCCCACCCTGGAAAAGGGCCTCCTTTCCCGCCCCTTCGACGCCGAGGGCACCCCGGCCCGGCGCACGGTGGTGGTGGAGAAGGGAATCTTCAAAACCTTCCTGCACAACGCGGAAACCGCCAGAGCCCTGGGTCAGGAGAACACCGGCCACGCCTTCCGCACCTACCGCGGGATCCTGGACGTGGCTCCCACCAACCTCTACCTGGAGCCCGTGGGCAACTTGCGTCTGGAAAAGGGCGTGCTGATAACCGAGTTCATGGGCCTTCACGCCGGGGCCGACCCCGTGAGCCTGGACTTCTCCCTGCAGGCCCTGGGGCTTTGGGTGGAAGAGGGAGAAGTGCGCTATGCGGTGGAAAACTTTGCGGTGGCCGGGAATCTCTTGGAGCTTCTCCAAACCATTGAGGCCGTGGGGGACAAGCTGGACTGGGAGGTGATGGGGGCCGCCTTCGGGAGCCCCTTGGTGGCGGTGGCGGAGCTTTCCTTTGCTGGAGCTTAGCGCAAAGCAAAAAGCGCTTGGTGCTTAGTGCTAAGCTAAAGGCATGGTTACGGTCACCATCAGCCCCAAATACCAGATCACCCTGCCCGCCGAGGTTCGGCAGGCTTTGGGTCTCCATCCCGGGGAAAAGCTCCTCGTAGAAGTGGTGGGAGGAGAAATCCGCCTACGCCCCTGGCGCCCACCGGTTCGGCAGCTTTTGCGGGAACTTCTCCAAGCCTATCCTGAGGAAGCCGAGGCCGTGGGAAAGACCACGGGGCACAACGCGGTGGGCTATATCCGGAAACTGCGCAAGGGATGATCAGCCTGGACACCAACATCATCCTCTCTGCCCTGGACCCCCAGGACGCTCAACATGAGAAGGCCGTTTCCCTGCTGGACGAGCTATCCCGGGAGGTTCTTTTCATCAGCCCCCCGGTTTACGCTGAACTTCGCGCCGGGCAAGGGTGGCCCCTCATAGCGGCTTTCCTTGAAGGCCTGGGGATCCGCCTGCGGCCCGAGATGCCCCTTCCCATCTGGGAACTGGCGGGCGAGCGCTTTGGCCTTTACGCTCAGAAGAGGCGAAAAACCTCTCTGCCCCGGCGCATCCTGGCGGATTTCCTTGTCGGCTCCCACGCTCTTTACCACGGCCTAAGCCTGGCTACTTTTGACCCTGGCCCCTACCGGCTTGCCTTCCCTGAGCTCGAGGTGGTGCCCTGATGCCCAAGGGAAAAATCCTTGTAACCCGCAGCCTTCCGGGAAAGGCCTTGGACCGTTTACGGGAAGCAGGTTACCAGGTGGAGGTCCACGAGGGGCTTTTTCTCCCCCGGGAAGACCTCCTCAAGAGGATAGAGGGAGCCATAGGCCTCATCCCCACCGTGGAGGACCGCATCGACGCCGAGGTGATGGACCGGGCCCCGGAACTAAAGGTCATCGCCTGCTACAGCGTGGGAGTGGATCACGTGGACCTCGAGGCGGCCAAAGCGCGGGGCATCCGCGTGACCCACACCCCCGGGGTGCTCACCGAGGCTACCGCTGACCTCACCTTGGCCCTTCTCCTGGCGGTGGCCAGGCGGGTGGTGGAGGGAGTGGACTACGCCCGAAGGGGCCTTTGGCAGGCTTGGCATCCCGAACTCCTTCTGGGAATGGACCTCCAGGGCGCCACCCTGGGCATCGTGGGCATGGGCCGCATCGGCCAGGCGGTGGCCAAAAGGGCCGAGGCTTTCGGGATGAAGGTGGTCTATACGAGCCGTGTTCCAAAGCCCCTTCCCTACCCCCACCTTTCCCTGGAGGAACTCCTGGCCACATCCGACATCGTGAGCCTCCACACCCCCTTGACTCCCGAAACCTACCGCCTCATGAACCGGGAAAGGCTTTTCGCCATGAGGCCGGGAAGCATCCTGATCAACACCGCCCGGGGAGGCTTGGTGGACACGGAGGCCCTGGTGGAGGCCCTAAGGGGGCATCTTTTCGGAGCTGGCCTGGACGTCACCGATCCCGAGCCCCTGCCCCCAGGACATCCCCTTTACACCCTACCCAACGCCGTCATTACCCCCCACATCGGCTCGGCAGGAAGGCGAACCCGGGAACGCATGGCGGAGATGGCGGTGGAGAACCTTCTCTTTGCGCTGGAGGGCAAGGAACCACCAAACCCGGTAGTATGAGCCCCATGAGCTTCGTGATCGGCCTCCTGGGTGGGATATTCGGCGGACTGGTGGGGCTTGGGGGAGGCACGGTGATGATCCCCCTGATGGTGGGGATTCTCAGGCTTTCCCAGCACAAGGCCCACGGCACCAGCCTGGTGGCGGTCTTCTTCACCGGGCTCATGGGCGCCCTCACCTACGGGCTCCAGGGATCCTTGAGCCTCAAGGCCGCCTTGTTGCTGGCGGCCACTGCCATCCTCACCGCCCGCCTAGGGGCCCGCTACGCCCACGGCCTGGCGGAAAAAGACCTCAAGCGGGCCTTCGGCTTCTTCCTTCTTTTCGTTTCCCTTCTGCTCCTCCTGAAACCCTACCTGGCCCCTGTGGGCCTGGTGCGGGGCGAGGTTTGGGAGGATCTCACCCTCCTCCTGGCGGGAAGCCTCACCGGCTTCCTCTCAGGCATGATGGGGGTGGGAGGAGGGACCATCATGGTCCCGGCCATGGTTCTGGTCTTGGGTATGGACCAGCACACCGCCCAGGGCACGAGCCTCCTCGCCATGATGCCCGCCAGCCTAGTGGGGGCCTACACCCACCACCGCCTGGGCAACGTGGACACTCTTCTGGTCCCTGGCCTGGTACCTGGGGTGTTCCTAGGTACCTTTTTGGGAGGCGAGGCTGCCCACTTTCTACCCGAGGCCACCTTACGCCTGGTCTTCGCCATGGTGCTCTTATGGACTTCCTGGCGGTACCTCCGTCCCTCCGGAAGGAAACGGTGACCTTTTGCACTATTCCTTGAGGACAAGGTGGACTACCGTAAAGGGGAAAGGAGGTGGGCAAATGCAACGCTGGCAGGATTGGGCCAATCTTGTCCTTGGCGTTTGGCTCATCCTTTCCCCGTGGCTTTTGGGCTTTAGCGGCACCCCCGCCGCCATGTGGAACGCGGTTATCGTGGGGGTAGTGGTGGGGCTCATGGCCCTCATGCACCTCCGGGGTGGCCCCATGTGGGAGGAGTGGGTGAACGTGGTCTTGGGCATCTGGCTCATCCTCTCCCCTTGGATCCTGGGGTTTAGCGGCATGGGAAACGCCATGTGGAACGCCCTTATCGTGGGCGTTCTGGTGGGTGTCCTGGCCCTAAGCGTCACGCGGGAAAAGCCCCGAGCGGCCTAAGCTTGTACCGCGGTACCTCAAGCCTTCCGCCTAGGGTCAACCCTAGGCGGATTGGCCTCTTGCACCTTCTGGAAACAGGAGGTAAGGTAAGGTCGGCCTTTAAACCGGTCCCGTGAGGCCGGAAAGGAGGAGGGATGAAACGATATACGAAGAGCCATAGGGAAAAGCCAAGCGGGGGCTTCGGCCTCCGCTTCTTTTTGGAGGTGCTTTGTGCGCTTTAAGGCGGAACTCCTTAACGCCGAGGAGATGCGGCGGGCTCTACACCGCATCGCCCACGAGATCGTGGAGGCCAACAAGGGCGTGGAGGGCTTGGCCCTTGTGGGCATCCACACCCGGGGCATCCCCTTAGCCGAACGCATCGCCCACTACATCCGGGAGTTTGAGGGGGAGGAGGTACCGGTGGGAATGCTGGACATCACCCTCTACCGGGATGACCTCTCTGAGATCGGGATCCGGCCTCAGGTGCGTCAGACCCGGATCCCCTTTGACATCACGGGCAAGGCCCTGGTCCTGGTAGACGATGTGCTCTACACAGGCCGCACCGCCAGGGCAGCCTTGGATGCCCTCATGGACCTAGGCCGTCCCAGGCGCATCTACCTGGCAGTCCTCGTGGACCGGGGGCACAGGGAGCTCCCCATCCGGGCCGACTTCGTGGGCAAGAACGTCCCCACGGCCAAAAACGAGGTGGTGAAGGTGAAGGTGAAGGAAGTGGACGGGGAGGACCGAGTGGAGCTTTGGGAAAGGGAGGAAGCATGAGGCACCTCCTGGATTTCCAAGGCTGGACTCGAGGCCAGGTGGAAAACATCCTGGACACCGCCAGGGTGATGGCCGAGGTGCTGGAAAGGCCGGTGAAGAAGGTGCCGGCCCTCCAGGGCTTCACCGTGGCCACGGTGTTCTTTGAGCCCTCTACCCGCACCCGCATCTCCTTTGAGCTGGCAGCCAGGCGCATGTCCGCGGATGTGGTGTCCTTCGCCGCACAAACCAGCAGCCTGCAAAAAGGGGAAAGCTACAAGGACACCCTGCTTACCCTCGAGGCCATGGGCATAGACGCCTATATCATCCGCGCCGACAGCGCCGGGGTCCCCCACCAGGCCGCCCGGTGGGTGAAGGGGGTGGTGGTGAACGGGGGGGATGGCCGCCGGGCCCACCCCACCCAGGCTCTTCTGGATGCCTACACCCTCCTGGAGGCCCTGGGAACCCTGGAGGGCAGGAAGATCGCCATCGTGGGGGATATCCTTCACTCCCGGGTAGCCCGCTCCAACGTGGAGCTTCTCCCTCTTCTCGGGGCTGAGGTGTGGGTGGCAGGCCCCCCCACCCTTCTCCCCCAAAGCCTTCCCGGAGCCAGGCTCACCCCCCACCTGGACGAAGCTTTGGCGGAAGCGGATGCGGTCATGGTGCTGAGGCTCCAGAAGGAGCGTATGGAAGCCGGCCTCATCCACCTCCAGGACTACATTGCCCACTACCAGGTGACGGAAAAGCGCCTAAGAAAGGCCAAACCCCACGCCCTCCTCCTTCACCCCGGCCCCATGAACCGGGACATCGAGCTGGAAGGCACCCTGGCGGACTCGGAAAGAAGCCTGGTGAACCGCCAGGTGCGGAACGGGGTGGCGGTGCGCATGGCGGTGCTTTACCACCTCCTGGTGGGGAAGGAAGGGTAAAACACCCCTTTGAAGGGAGAGGAAAGCATGCTGCTCATCAAGAATGTCACGCTGGTGGACGCCTTAGGGGAACGGGGTCCTGCGGATGTGCTCATCGGGGAAGGCAGGATCCTTAGCCTAAGCGGCGGGGAAGCGGAAAAGATCCTGGACGGGAAGGGCCTCCTCTTGGCCCCCGGCTTCCTGGACCTTCACGCCCACCTCAGGGAACCTGGCCAGGAGGTGAAAGAGGATCTGGCCAGTGGGCTTTTGGCCGCCGTGCGGGGAGGGTACACGGATGTGGTTTCCATGCCCAACACCACACCTCCCGTGGACACCCCGGAGGCCGTGCGGGCCCTGAGGAAGAAGGCCCAGGCCCTGGGGCTTGCCCGGCTCCACCCCGCCGCCGCCCTGACCCAGGGCCAGGAGGGAAAGGCCCTCACGGAAGCCGGGCTCCTTAAGGAGGCCGGTGCCTCCCTGCTCACCGACGACGGCCGCACCAATGAGGATGCCGGGATCTTGGCGGCAGGGCTTCTGCAGGCTTCCGCCTTCGGCCTCCCCGTGGCGGTGCACGCCGAGGATGCCTCCTTGCGCCGGGGTGGAGTCATGAACGATGGCCCCCTGGCCGACTTTTTGGGCCTCCCGGGAAACCCGAAAGAGGCGGAAGCCGCCCGGATCGCCCGGGACCTCGAGGTCCTGCGCTACGCCGTACGCCGGAGCCAAAAGAAACCCCACCTCCACATCCAGCACCTCTCCACCAAACGGGGCCTGGAGCTGGTGCGGGAGGCCAAGAGGGCCGGCCTTCCCGTCACCGCCGAGGCCACCCCCCACCACCTCACCCTTACCGAGGAGGCCCTACGCTCCTTTGACCCCCTCTTCAAGGTGGCCCCACCCCTCCGCACCCAAGAGGATCTGGAAGCCCTCATAGAAGGCCTTCTGGAAGGCACCCTGGACGCCATCGCCACCGACCATGCCCCCCACACCCAGGCGGAGAAGGAGATGGACCTCTTGCGGGCACCTTTTGGGATACCCAGCCTCGAGGTGGCCTTTCCCCTCCTATACACCGAGCTTCACCTGAAGCGGGGCTTCCCCCTAAAGCGCCTGGTGGAACTCTTCACCGACGGCCCCCGCACCATCCTGGGCCTGAAGCCCATCCACCTGGAGGAAGGAGCCGAGGCCAGCCTCGTCCTCCTGGACCCCAAAGAGCGCCCCGTGGAGCCCAGGAACTTCGCCTCCAAGGCCCGGTTTTCCCCCTGGGCAGGGTGGGTCTTAGGGGGGTGGCCGGTTCTCACCCTGGTGGAAGGGCGGGTGGTGTACCAGGCGTTAGAATAAGAGCGTGCTGAAAAAGCTCCTGGAAGCCGATCAACTGGGCCTGCGTCTGGAATGGGTGGGGGGGCTTCCCCTTTGGGAAGCCCAGCCCACCTACCGGCACCAGAAGGCCGTGGACCGCATTCGCCAAAGCATCCGCCCCAAGGAGGGCTCCTCGTGCCCTTGCATCCACTTTGCGGTTGCGCCCTCACCGTCTAGGGACCTAAAGCTCCTTCAGGCTTCTCACCCCCTCCGCCTCCATAAGCTTCAGAAGGCCCTTCAACACCCGGCGGGGGAAAAGGGGGCCCCCGTAGACGAAGCCCGTGTAGACCTGGACCAACCTGGCTCCTAGCTTCAGGCGCTCCCAGACATCCTCAGGACCCTCCACCCCTCCCACGCTCACCAGGGTGAGACCCTCCACCCTCGAAAGATGCTGCAGCACCTCTAGGGCCCGTTCCTTCAAGGGCCTCCCCGAAAGCCCCCCAGCTTCCTTGGCCAGGGGACTTTTGAGGTTTGGGCGCTCCAGGGTGGTGTTTACCGCCACCAGGCCCTCGAGGCCATGCTTCAAGCAAAGCTCCACCGCTTGGTCCAGGGCTTCAAAGGTGAGGTCCGGGGCCACCTTGAGGAGAAGGGGCTTTCGGGTGACGGGGCGGAGCCGGGAAAGAAGCTCATCCAAAAAGGGACCTTCCTGCAGGGTGCGTAGCCCCGGGGTATTGGGGGAACTCACGTTGAGGACGAAATAGTCCCCATAAGGCTCCAGGACCTGCAGGGCCCTTTGGTAGTCCTCCGCCGCCCGTTCCAAGGGGGTATCCCGGTTCTTGCCCAGGTTCACCCCCACAGGGAAACGAAGCTCCCTTTTCCGGAAGCGCTTAAGCCTCCTGGCCGCCTCCTCCGCCCCTTGGTTGTTGAAACCCATGCGGTTGATAAGGGCATAGTCCTCCACCAGCCGGAAAAGCCGGGGCCTGGGGTTCCCTTCCTGGGGCCTGGGAGTGAGGGTACCCACCTCGGCGAAGCCGAAGCCTAAAGCCCACCAGGCCCCCAAAGCCCGGGCATCCTTATCCACCCCCGCCGCCAGGCCCAAGGGATTGGGAAAGCGAAGGCCAAAGGCCTCCACCTCGAGCCTCGAGTTCTCCACCCTAAGAAGCTTCGCGGGAACCTCCAGCAGGGGCCCTCGTTCCGACCAGAAGGAAAGAAACCTTAAGGTGAGCTCGTGGGCCTCCTCCGGGTCCAGGGCGAAGAGCAGGCGGTGCATACGGGCCCATGGTACCTTGACATAGCCGTCCTTTCCAAGGTATACCTAGCCCATGCGTGAGGGCTTCCGTATCGGCCTGAAGAGCCTTGTCCTAAGCCTCGGCTTTCTGCTTGCCGCCTGCTCCTTTACCGTTACCGTGCCTCTCCCCGACCAAACCTTCAGCGCCCAGGCCCTGCCCGATACCCAGGGGGAAATCCTCTACCCAAAGAATCCAGCCACCTTTGACCCACCCCCTGTTTCCCCCAAGAGTGTGGTCATCCAAGGCACCCTCGAGGCCGATCAGCCCTTAAACACCACCCTGGCCTTCTACGTGCGTCTTAAGGATCCCAAAACCGACCCCGGTTGCATGGACCTCAGCATCATTCCCGCCTACGCTTGTAGCATCGGCCCCGACGACGAAAAATCGGGAGAAGCTTTCTTTAACAACTCTTCCTCTGCCCCCTTAACCCTAACGGGCAGGAATCTCACCCAGGGCATCGCCCAGGGCCAGTTCTGGCTGGGCCTCGAGGTGCAGGGCCTGCCCCAGAGGCTGGTGAACTTTGCCCTCAAAAACCTCAAGGCCACGGTGACGGTGGGCTTTTGAAAAGCCAAACCCACCCCCGGGGGCCTTTGTGCCTCCGGGTTTTTTCTTTGCCCCTGCCGGCGCTATGATAGGGCTAGATGAAGGACGTCTTGCGCCTGGAACTTCCCGTACTTCCCCTGAGGAACACCGTGATCCTCCCCCACACCACCACCGGGGTGGACGTGGGTCGCCCCAAGAGCAAAAGGGCGGTGGAGGAGGCCCTTAACGCCGATCGTTACATCTTCCTGGTCACCCAGAAGGACCCTGATGTGGACGACCCCACCCCCGAGGACCTCTTTGCGGTGGGCACCCTGGCGGTGGTCAAACAGGCCATGCGCCTGCCCGACGGCACCCTGCAGGTAATGGTGGAGGCCAGGAACCGGGCCCGCCTGGTTTCCTACGTGGCCGCCCCCTACCTGAGGGCCGTGGGAGAGGTGTTGCCCGAACCCCCCCTGCAAGACCCAAGCCTCGCCCGGGTTCTGGTAGGCGAGGTGCAGGAGGCCTTTGAACGCTACCTGCAAAACCACAAGACCCTGCGCCTAGACCGCTACCAGCAGGAAGCAGTCAAGAGCACCCTGGACCCCGCCATCCTGGCGGACCTGGTAACCCACCACGCCACCTGGAGCCTCGAGGAGAAGCAGGACATCCTGGAGACCCCGGAGGTGGAGGAAAGGCTTAAAAAGGTCCTGGCCCTGCTTCTTCGCGACCTGGAGCGCTTTGAGCTGGACAAGAAGATCGCCGCCCGGGTCAAGGAGCAGATGGACCAGAATCAACGGGAGTACTACCTCCGGGAGCAGATGAAGGCCATCCAGAAGGAGCTCGGGGGCGGGGAGGACTTCCTCTCCGAGATCGAGGAGCTCCGGGAGCGCATCGAGAAAAAGGGCATGCCCGAGGGGGTCAAGGAAAAGGCCCTCAAGGAGCTTAAGCGCCTGGAGCGCATGCAGCCCGGCTCCCCCGAGGCCACGGTGAGCCGGACCTATCTGGACTGGCTTTTGGATGTTCCCTGGACTGAGGCTGACCCGGAGGTCCTGGACATCTCCGTCACCAAGCGGGTCCTGGACGAGGACCACTATGGCCTCAAGGATGTAAAGGAGCGGATCCTGGAGTACCTGGCGGTGCGCCAGCTTACCAAGGAAAAGGAGGTCAGGGGCCATGCTCCTATCCTCTGCTTCGTGGGACCTCCCGGGGTAGGCAAGACCTCCTTGGGCAAGAGCATCGCCCGTAGCATGAACCGCAAGTTCCACCGCATCTCTTTAGGTGGCGTGCGGGACGAGGCGGAGATCCGGGGCCACAGGCGCACCTATATCGGAGCGCTTCCCGGGAAAATCATCCAGGGAATGAAGCAGGTGGGAGTGATAAACCCTGTCTTCCTGCTGGACGAGATCGACAAGCTCTCCTCCGATTGGCGGGGAGACCCGGCCTCGGCCCTTCTAGAGGTCCTGGACCCCGAGCAGAACCACACCTTCACCGACCATTACCTGGATGTTCCCTACGACCTCTCCAAGGTCTTCTTCATCACCACCGCCAACACCCTAAGCACCATTCCCAAACCCCTTCTGGACCGGATGGAAGTCATTGAAATCCCAGGCTACACCCTTCCGGAGAAGCGGGCCATCGCCCGTCACTTCCGCTGGCCCTTCCAGGTGAAGGAAGCGGGCCTCGAGGGCAAACTGGAGATCACCGACCGGGCCATAGAGCGCATCGTGCAAGAGTACACCCGGGAGGCAGGGGTGAGGAATCTGGACCGGGAGCTTTCCAAGGTAGCCCGCAAGGCGGCCAAGGACTACCTGGAAAGCCCCTGGGAGGGCGTGCGGGTGGTGGATGCCCAGGACCTCGAGGCCTACCTGGGCGTGCCCAGGTACCGCCCGGACCGGGCGGAGAAGGTTCCCCAGGTTGGAGTTGCCCAGGGGCTGGCCTGGACTCCTTACGGCGGGGCTCTCCTTACCATCGAGGCTGTGGCCGTACCTGGCACAGGTAAGGTGAACCTCACCGGCAACCTAGGGGAGGTGATGAAGGAGTCAGCCCACGCCGCCCTCACCTACCTCCGGGCCCACCGGGAAGAGTGGGGCCTACCCGAGGGCTTCCATAAGGAGTACGACCTCCACATCCACGTTCCCGAAGGAGCCACTCCCAAGGATGGTCCCTCTGCCGGTATCACCATGGCCACCGCCCTGGCCAGTGCCCTTACGGGGCGCCCCGTGCGCATGGACATCGCCATGACCGGGGAAATCACCCTCAGGGGCAAGGTCTTGGCCATCGGTGGGGTGAAGGAAAAACTTCTGGCCGCCCACCAAGCGGGCATCTTCCGGGTGATCCTTCCCAAGGAGAACGAACCCGAGCTCAAGGAGGTTCCGGAGGAAATCCTCAAGGACCTGGAGATCACCTTCGTGGAGGAGGTGGGAGAGGTACTCAGGCTCCTCCTCCTGCCCCCTGCCCCACCCCCCGTGGCCTCTACGGAAAGACCCCAGCCAGGAGCAGGAGCTTAGGGAAGCTCCTCCTTGCGGTTGGCGTTCAGGAAGATCTGGGTGCCGAAGCGCTCCACCACCTCCTCCGCTGGGATATAGGTGGCTCCCAACACCTCCACCACCCGCCTCAGGAGGAAGTCCCCTTCCCGGATCTGCCGCTCCACCTGGGGAAGGCAGTCCTTGTGGTAGAAGGCCATGAGGGGCTCGAGGTGGCCTTCCGGGTTATAGGCCACCACCACCGGGTAAGGGGAGGCCAGGGCGTGCTCATAGAGAAAGGCCCAGTATTCCGGCCTCAGAAAGGGCAGGTCCGTGGCCGCCACCGCCACCCAGGGGTAGCGGGCGTGAAAGAGGGCGGAGTGCAAGCCGGAAAGGCTATCCGCCCCCGGAAGCAGGTCGGAATACACGGGCACGCCAAAGCCAGGATAGGGCCGGTTGGCCACGATGAACCGCTCCCCCGCCTCCTGGAGGCTATCCAAAACCCACTGGATCAGGGGCTTTCCCCGATAGGGGTAAAGGGCCTTGTCCTCTCCAAACCTGCGGGAAAGCCCCCCGGCAATCACCGCCCCCGAGTACACGCCTACCATCCTAAGGCCTCAAGAAGCCTTTCCCCCAACCAAGGAGCGTAGAGAAAACCCGTAGAACCCAGGCCCGTAAGGGCAAAGCCGCCTTCCACAGGAAAAAGGTAAGGAAGATCCACGTCCCTAGGCGAAGGGGAGTGGTCCAACCGGAAGCGCACTCCCCGCCATGCGGAGGCCACCAAAGGGCGGTAGCCCAGAAGGTCTTCCGCGCCCTTTAGAAGCCATTCCACCTCCCCTTCCGTGGGAGGGGGAGCCTCGGGGCCAGTACAATGGGGGAGGTAGCTTCCCCCTAGGACGCTTCCTGCCAGGTAGACCCGGTAGCTGATGGCCCGGGGAAAGTAATCCAGCAGAAGGAGGACCAGCCCCGGGATGTACCGTCCCTCCAGGCCCAAAAGATGGGCTCCCTGCCCACCCCCCGCGTAGACCAACACCTCCCCCCTTATCCGCCCTCCTCCTTCCAGGAAAAGGTAGGGGGGCTCCCAGGCCAGAACCCGGGCCCTGAGCACGCTAACCCCCTCCGAGAGCTTCTGCAAAAGGGGCCTGGGCTCCAGCCAGAAAGCCTCTTCCAGCAAGACACCCCCTTCGTCCCAGGTGTGCTTAAGCCCGCCAAGCCGAGAGGCCACCTTCTCCCTCTCCCCTTCCGGCACCGGGCGATAGACACCCAGGTGCAGGGGCACGAAGCGGCTGTAAAAGCGAAGGGCCGCCTCGAGGGCCTCCTCTCCCTTTCTCGCCAGGGTAAAACGCTTCCCCCGCACGGGGTTCACCAAGGCCACGGGCACCCGGCTCGCCCCCCCTAAGTCCTGGGCCACCACCCGCACCCTAAGGCCCCTTTCCTTGAGAAGCCAGGCGGCGGTAAGCCCCGCCACCCCGGCTCCCAGGACCACCGCCTCGGCTTCCTCCACCTTCCTCATCCCATGCTGGGGTCAGAAGCGAAAGCCCTCCCCCTCCCTCCGGCACAAACCCCTGGCCGCCAGGCCCTCTAGGAGGCGTTCCGCTTCGTCCTGGGGGAGGAAGGCCCCAAGGTCCTTCGGGCTTAAGAACCCACCCTTCCGCCAGGCTTCCCTCATGGCCAAGCGCTCCAAGGCTGCCCGCGAAGGCCCCTTGGCCAAAAGCCTTCCCTGCCAGCGGAATAGGCCCAGATACAGGAGACAGGAAAGAAAGGCCGCCAGGATAAGCCCCCAAGGGGCGAAGCGAGAAGCCGCATAAACGAGAAGAAAAAAGGCCAGGGCACCGCTAAGGGGCAGGAAGTGCTGGCGCATGCCGCCTCCTCAGGCCACGGGCAAGGGGATGGGAGCAGGCTCCTTAGCCCCCACCACCTCCCCAAAGAGCAGGTGCGGGGTAGCCTGCTTGATCTCCACCTGGTAGAGCCCTGGGGTGGGAGCCTGGTGGGCGGGAACCAGCACCGGGTGGTTCCCCCGGTCGTGCCCCTGGACGTACCCTTCCTCCTTGGCCGCTCCCCGCACCAAAACCTCCACGGTCTTCCCCACCCACTCCAGGTTGCGGCGGTAGCTCCACTCCTTCTGCTTTTCAATAAGGCGCTGGAGCCTTTCCACTTTCACCTCGCGGGGCAGGTCCTGGAAGTGCTTGTAGGCGGGGGTACCGGGCCGAGGAGAGTAGATGAACATGTAGGCCTGGTCGTAACCCACCTCGTCGTAGAGGGAGAGGGTTTCCTGGAAGTCCTCCTCCGTCTCCCCGGGGAAGCCCACGATGATGTCCGTGGAAAGGACGGCATCCGGCAGGATCTCGCGGATCCTCCTGATCCTTTCCAGGTACTGCGCCCGCCGGTACTCCCGGGCCATGCGCCTAAGCACCCGGTCCGAGCCAGACTGCACGGGCAGGTGGATGTAACGGGTGATGGCAGGGGTTTCGGCAATGGCCTCGATGATGTCGTCGGTGAAGTTCACCGGGTGGCTGGTGAGGAAGCGCACCCTGGGGATGCCCATCTGCCCCACCATCCTCAGGAGTTCAGCGAAGGAGGGGAAGCCCGGCTGGTCCTTGCCGTAGGAGTTCACGTTCTGCCCGAGGAGGGTCACCTCCACTACCCCGGCCTTCTTCAGGGTTTCGATCTCCTTCAGGATCAGGTCCGGGTGGCGGGAAACCTCAGGGCCCCGGGTGGTAGGGACGATGCAGTAGGTGCAGTGGTGGTTGCACCCCCGGATGATGGTTACATGAGCGGAAAGGGCTCCCTTAGGAGGCGGGGGGATGTAGTCCAAAAGATCTTCCTTGAAGGTGAGGTCCCAGAAGCGCTGGTTCCCCTTCAAGGCCTCGGGCAACGAGGTAAGGGCTCCCGGGCCCAGGAGAATATCCACCCCAAACTTCCGGGCCATCTGCTGACCCTCGTCCAGCTGGGCCAGGCAGCCCATGAGCCCGATGAGAATCCCGCGCTTCTCCTTCTCCTTCCGAAGCTGGCCTAGAAGGGAACGCACCTTCTCCACGGGCTTCCCGCGGACCGCACAGGTGTTCACCAGGACGAAGTCCGCCTCCTCCACCGAGTCCACCAGCTCCCACCCCAGGCTCACCAGCTCGCTGGCCACCAGGTGGGAGTCGTACTCGTTCATCTGGCATCCGAAGGTAATGATGTGGGCACGCATAAACCTCCTGGGGCGGCCGGGGGGATCCCGGGCCCCGTGATTTCCAGTGTAGCAACCTCGAGGCCCCCAAGGCCAACCCCAGTCCCTGGGTTTCCCCTCGAGCCCCCCAGAAGGCCACACCCCCCGGCCACGCCACCGGGGGGTGAGGCTTTGCGTCCCGATGCTGGTGGCGGCGGTGGGATTCGAACCCACGACACCACGATTATGAGTCGTGTGCTCTGACCACCTGAGCTACGCCGCCACGGGCGCACCAGGCAATCCCCATCTTAGGGGAGGGCCCCCAAGCGGTCAAGGTTCAAAGCCGATGCGATCCATGAAGTCGGGGAGGATTTCTTCGGCGAAAAGGTCCAAGAAGGCCCTTACCGCCCCCAGGCTCACCCCTCCCGTGAGGTCCAGGTCCGATTCCACCCACACGGTTCCCTCCTCGTCCAAAAAGGCCCGGCTAAAGCGGCGGTCCCGGTTCCAGGCGTTCACGGCCTCGAGGTCCGGCACCTCGTCCAGGGTGAATCCGGCGCTTAGGGTCAGGACCCCGCACCGCTCCTCCTGGCAGAAATCCAGGTAGAGCCAGACCTTAGTCAAGCCAGCCATCTCCAGACGGAACTCCTGGGCATCCGTCTTCTCGTAGGCAAGACCTACCTGCTTGAGAATCCCTTCCACCTCGGCCGGGGTCAAGCCCTTGACCACGGCCTGCCCCAAGGCCAATCCCAAAAACAACAATCCCGCCAGCAATATCCTCATAAACCCCTTTTCCGTCCCAGTGGGCCCGTAGGCGACCTTGCAGGACACCCCCAGCCTACACGATCCCCTTCTCCTTCAGGAAACGCCCCTGCCGGAAGCGATCCAAGCGGAACGGGGTTATATCCAGGCTCCTCGCCTTCCCGTGGACCACTTCCTCCGCCATGAGCCTCCCCACCATGGCCGCCTGCTGGACCCCGTGGCCGGAAAAACCCGCCGCCACCAGAAGCCCCTCCTCCACAAACCCCAGGATGGGGTTGGCATCCGGGGTCACCTCGTAGTAGCCCCACCAGCTGGCCCTTCGGTCCAGGGCAAGCCCTTCCAGGAAGGGAAAGCGGGAAAGGCCCGCCTCGAGGGTCGGCGCCAGCCATCCCCAGTCCATGCCCTCGGAAAAACCCGGGGGCTCATCCGGGTTGGACCGGCCCATGAGCACCCTCGCCCCCTCCGAACGCAGGTAGAAGCCCGTGGCCAGGTCTATGGTGAGGGGAAAGGCATGGGGAAAAGGGGCGGGGGCCGTGGCGAAGACCATGCGGCGCACGGGCTGGATGGGAATCTCCAGGCCAAGCCTTTTCCCCACCTCGCCCGTCCAGGCCCCGGTGCAAAGGAGGAGAAAGGAAGCCTCGTACGCCGCCAAGGGGGTTTCCACCCGCCATACCCCCTTCTTTCTCCGGGCGGCCACGAGGGGCTCGGAAAAGCGCACCCTGGCCCCAAGCCGCCTGGCCTCCCTGAGGTAGTGGGCGGTAACCCCATGGGGATCTATGACCCCATCCATGGGACCGAAGGTGGCGTAGGCCAGGCCCTCCTCCCGGAAGGGCACGTGGGATTGGGCCTCCTTTAGGGAAAGCTTCTCCACAGGCACCCCCAAAGCCCGCTGGGTTGCTAAGGCTTCCTCCTGGGCTTCCCTCAGGGCCTCCGGCACCAGGAAGAGGTAGCCGATGGGCCGGTAGCTGGCCTCCGGGATCCTTTGGTACTCCAGGATGGAGTGGTAGGAAAGGAGGATGTTTAAGGGCTCGGAGAACTGCACCCGCACCCCGGCGGCGCTCTTTCCCGTGGAGCCCTGGGCAAAGGTGGTCTCCTTTTCCAGAACCAGGACCTCGAGGCCCGCCTCCGCCAGGCGGTAGGCACAAGCCGCCCCCACGATTCCCGCCCCCACCACCAGGACCTCGGGCATGACCCCAGTCTAGGACACTTTTCCCCGGGAAAAGGGGTATGCTATGGCCCGGAGGTCAGGTATGGCCTACAAGCACATCCGGATTCCAGAGGGCGAAAGGATCACCATCCAAAACGGGGTTCTCCAGGTGCCGGATCAGCCCATCATCGGCTTCATCGAAGGGGATGGGACGGGGCCGGACATCTGGAGAGCCGCCAGGCCCGTCTTAGATGCCGCTGTAGAAAAGGCCTACGGGGGAAAGCGCAAAATCGCCTGGGCGGAGATCTACGCCGGGGAAAAGGCCAACCAGGTTTATGGGGAGCCTGTATGGCTACCCGAGGAAACCCTGGACTTCATCCGCGAGTACCTGGTGGCCATCAAAGGGCCCCTGACCACCCCGGTGGGCGGGGGCATCCGCTCCATCAACGTGGCCCTAAGGCAGGAGCTGGACCTTTACGCCTGCGTGCGCCCCGTGCGCTGGTTCAAAGGGGTACCAAGCCCGGTGAAGCACCCCGAGCTGGTCAACATGGTCATCTTCCGGGAGAACACCGAGGACATCTATGCCGGGATTGAGTGGCCTGCAGGCAGCGAGGAGGCGCAAAAGGTCCTGGACTTCCTCAAGCGGGAGTTCCCCAAGGCCTACGCCAAGATCCGCTTCCCGGAGACCTCGGGGATCGGAATCAAGCCCGTCTCCAAAGAGGGCACGGAGCGCCTGGTGGACGCCGCCATCGCCTACGCCATCAAGGAGGACCTGCCCAGTGTCACCCTAGTGCACAAGGGCAACATCATGAAGTTCACGGAAGGGGCCTTCCGGGAATGGGGCTACGCCCTGGCCCGGGAGAAGTACGGGGCCACGCCCCTGGATGGCGGCCCCTGGCATGTGCTGAAAAACCCCCGGACCGGCCGGGAGATCGTCATCAAGGACATGATCGCCGACAACTTCCTGCAGCAGATCCTCCTCCGCCCCGACGAGTACTCGGTGATCGCCACCTTGAACCTCAACGGGGACTACATCTCTGATGCCCTGGCCGCCCAGGTGGGTGGAATCGGCATCGCCCCAGGGGCCAACATCAACTACCAAACGGGGCATGCGGTCTTTGAGGCCACCCATGGAACCGCGCCCAAGTATGCGGGCCAGGACAAGGTGAACCCCTCCAGCGTCATCCTCTCGGGGGAGATGATGCTCCGCTACATGGGCTGGAACGAGGCAGCGGACCTCATCATCCAGGCCATGGAGCGCACCATTGCCAAGGGGCTCGTTACCTACGACTTCCACCGCCTCCTCCAGGCAGAGGGTAAGCCCGCCACCCTCCTTAGGACCAGCGAGTTCGGCCGGGCCTTGATCGAGCACATGTAATACCACCTCCGGCCGACCGCCCACGGGCCTCGTCCCAGAAGGTTCACAGGCTAGAGGAGGGTGAAACGGGCCTCGAGGCGAGGGAGGTCCGCCTCCAGAAAGCGGAGGCGGACCTCAGCATCCAGGGGCAGGGGCTTGCTGAGGGCCACCTGGGCAGTCAGGCCCAGCTCCGGCAAGAGGAAAACCCCCTGCCCTCCCCTTTTCTCCACCAGGATTCCCCTTCCCTCGTACCCCTTCTCCATCAGGTAGACCAGGATCCAGTGGAGCTTGCTCTTCCTCTCCGCCTCCCGCACCAGGTCGGCCATGGCCTCCGCCGCCCCCACCCGTTGCAAGAGCTCCTCCTGGGAAAGGGGCTTCTCCCCTTTCAACCAAGCCCTTAGCTGCTGGTGGGCCACCAGGTCCAGGTAGCGCCTTAAAGGGCTCGTCACCTGGGCATAGAGGGGAAGGCCCAGGCCCCTGTGGGGTGCGGGCACGGCCTTGAGCTGGGCCCTTTTCAGGGCCTTGCGTTGCTCCCACATGGCGCTAAGCCCCTCCCCTTCCACCCGCCTGGCGGGAGCCTCCTGGGTGGCGAAGGGGAAGGGCAGTCCCTCCCTGAGGGCCAGGTGGGCTGCGGCATAACCCGCGAGATGCATGGCCTCCTGGACCCAGATGCGGCTTTCGTAGGCCTCGAGGGGACGGATCCTTACCTCCTGGCCCTCCAAGCGCACCTTCACCTCGGGTAGGCGCAGGTCCAACCCCCCTTGGGCCAGGCGCTTCCGCCGGAAGGCCAAGGCCAGGTCCCGCAAAGGGGCAAGCTCCTCCACCCCCAGGGCCTCTTGGTAGCTGAGCCTCCTCACCCTTACCCAGCTTGGGAAAACCTCCTCCTCCAGGATCTCCCCCTCCCCAGAAACCCTCAAGCGGAAGGTAAGGGCCGGGGACACCTCCTTTAGGCCCAAGCCCAGAACCCAGGTGGCCTCCTGGGGCAGCATGGGTACCGTCCCCTCGGGCAGGTACAGGTTGGCTCCCCGGCGCATGGCCTCCTGGTCTAGGGGGCTAGAAGGCTCCACCAAGGCCGCCACATCCGCCACGTGCACCCAAAGCTGGAAACCCTCGGGTACCCTCTCGGCATAGACGGCGTCGTCCGGGTCCTGGCTTTCCTCGTCGTCGATGGCGTAGGCGGGGAGGTGGGTCAGGTCCACCCGCTCCTCCTGGGGAAGGGCAGGTAGGGGAAGCTCAGGAGGAACGAGGATAAGCCCAAGCCGCCTGGGATGGGGGTTTTGCCGCTGCCACACCCCGAGGCGCAGGAGAAGGCCGTGGGCGGCCTCAGGGGTCTCGGGAAGGCCCAGGGCTCTGAGCACCCGGCTTTCCCTCCTTTCCCCCAGGGCCATGGCCTCCACCTCCTGGATTAAGGAGCGGTCCTCAGGGGCGGGCACCCCTTCCCTAAGCCGCCTTACCCCCTCCTGGAAGCGCCGCTCCTGTTCCTCCCGCTTTCTTCTGGCCTCGAGGAGGGCCTCCACTTCCTCCCGGGTGCGGGCCCGGACCCTTTCCCCCTCCAGGAGGAAGCGCTCCCCCCTTTGCGCCAGAAGATAGGCCCCGTAAGCGGTCTCGGGCGTGTACACCCCGTAGACCAGCTCGGCCAAGTCCTTGAGATCCACCACCTGGCCCTGAAGAAGCTCCCAAGCAGCCTCCTCCTCGCCCTCGGGCGGGTTCAACTCCAGGGAAGCGGGCCCGGGGTGAAGCCAGAGGACATCCTTGGGACGTACCCTTACCCGAGCCCCATCGGGCAGGGTGAGCTCCAGACGGTCCCCCTTTTCCACCGCCAAAGCAGGCCTACCCTTGTAGACCACCAACGCGGCCACGCCCCTAAGGATACACGGGGTATAGTGAACGGCATGGAGTGGGATCTTTCCGACCTGTACCTTAGCCCTGAGGACCCGAACCTCGAAAGGGACCTGGCCGAGGCTCTGAACCTCGCCAGCAACCTGGACCCCAAGGACCTCCTCCATCCCAGCCAGGCGGAAGGCCTTTTTCGGCGCTACGAGGAAGCCCTGGAGAAAGCCTATAAGCCCTTGAACTACGCCTCCCTCTACTTCGCCACCCGCACCCAGGACCCTGTGGCCAAGGCCCTTCTGGACCGGGTAAGGAACCGCTACACCGAGGTGCGAAACCGCCTGGTACCCCTCGAGGTGGCCCTGCGCAAGCTTCCCGAGGAGGCCTTCCAGGCCCTCTTGGAGCACCCCGGCCTTGCCGATCTCCACCACTTCCTGCAAAGGCAGCGGGCCTTCGCCCCCCACACCCTTTCCGAGCGGGAGGAGGAGCTTCTAAACCTCAAGGGCCTGGTGGGAAGAAGCGCCTGGAGCCAGTTCTACACGGAATACACCGGCCGCTTCCGCTTCCGGGTGGGGGAAAGGGAGCTTACCGAGATGGAGGTGCGGGCCCTAAGGCGGGATCCCGACCCTAAGGTGCGGCGGGAAGCCCACCGGGAGCTATACGGGAAGCTCATGGCCGAAGCCCCTACCCTCAGCGCGGTGTTCAATGCGGTGTTCCTGGACTACCTCCAGGACCTTCGCCTACGGGGTTACCGCCATCCCCTGGAGCCCGTGGCCCTCCGGGACGAGGTGGAGGTAAAGGACATCGAGGCCCTCCTCGAGGCCACCCAGGCCCACTACCCCCTGGTGGAGGCCTACTACCGCTGGAAGGCAAGGCGGCTGGGCCTGGAGAAAACCCCAAGCCCGGATCTCCTCGCCCCTTTGGCCAGGGAAAAACCCAAGGTGCCCTTTGAGGAGGCCCAGGACCTGGTCCTCACCGCCTTCCACCGCTTCTCCCCCGAGGTGGGAAGGATTGCCTGGGAGTTCTTCGAAAAGCGCTGGATCGATGTCTACCCCAGGCCGGGCAAGCGGGGTGGGGCCTTCTGTTCTGGCGGGCTTCCCTCCACCCACCCCTACGTCCTCCTCAACCACACCGACGACCTGGACGCCGCCCACACCCTGGCCCACGAGCTTGGGCACGGGGTGCACTTCTACCTGGCCAGAAAGCAACGCCTCCTGAACTTCGGGGCCTCCACCCCCCTGGCGGAAACCGCCAGTGTCTTTGCGGAGATCCTCCTGGACGACCTCCTCTTGGAAAGGCTTTCCCCGGAGGAACGCACCCTGCTTTTGGCCGAGAGGGTGGAGGATGCCATCGGCACCCTCTTCCGCCAGGTCATGTACACCTTCTTTGAGCGAAGGAGCCTCGAGGCCCGCCGGGAAGCCGCCCTTTCCCCCGAGGCCTTCCACGGGATCTGGCAGGAGGAGCAAGGAAGGCTTTACGGGGATGCCGTGGAGTGGACGGAGCTGGACCAAGCGGCCTGGGCCGGCATTCCCCACTTCGTCCATTACCGCTTCTACACTTACAGTTACGCCCTTGGGTATCTGGTGGTGCTGGCCCTCTACGGCAAGTACCAGGAGGAGGGAAAGGCCTTCGTGCCCAAGTACCTGGGGATCCTCGAGGCGGGGGAAAGCCAAAGCCCCAAGGAGATTCTGGCCCAAGCCGGGGTGGACCTGGCCTCCGAGGCCTTCTTCCAGTACGGCTTCGGGGTCCTGGAGTCTTGGCTAAAGGCCCTTCCCTAAGCCAGAATAAGGGGATGGACCTCGTCTTTCGCCCCGGGCGCTACCCCTACCTCACCCAGGACCTTCCCGGCGTGGGGGGTACGATCCGCCTCCTTCCCCAAGACTTCCAGGTGGAGGAGGTGCCCGCCTACCTGCCCAGCGGGGAAGGGGAACACCTCTACTTCCTCCTGGAGAAGGAAGGCCTAACCACCCGCCAGGTGGTGGAGTTTCTGCGGGACGAGGTGGGGGTCCCGGAAAAGGAGATCGGGGTAGCGGGGCTGAAGGACAAGCGCGCCAAAACCCGCCAGTGGTTCTCCATCCCCCGCAAACACGAGGATGCCCTGTGCTTGCTGGAAAACCTTAAGGGAACTCGGGTTTTGGAAGCCAACCTGCACACCAACAAGCTGCGCACGGGCCATCTCAAGGGAAACCGCTTCCGTATTCTCATACGCGGGGCCCACGATGTGGAGAGAGCCCGGGCCATCCTGAAGACCCTCGAGGCCAAGGGCATTCCCAACTACTACGGCCCCCAGCGCTTTGGCCTCGGGGGGCAGAACCCGGTCAAGGGCTATGAGCTGGTGAAGAAGGGTAAGGGAAGGGGAAACCCCTGGCTTAAGCGCTTCCTGATTGGAAGCCTGCAAAGCCTTCTCTTCAACGACTGGGTGGCCCTAAGGATGGAAAGGGGGCTTTACGACCGGGTCATCCCCGGGGACTGGGCCAAGAAGCACGCCACCGGAGGGGAGTTTCTGGTGGAACGGGAAGAGGAGGCGGAAAGGGCCTTGAGGCTGGAAATCAGCGCCACCGGGCCCCTCTTCGGCAAGAAGTACCCGGAGGCCCAGGGGGAGGCCAGGGCCCTGGAGGACGAGATCCTGGCCCGCTATGACCTGAAGCGGGAGGAGTTCCGCGCCCGCCGGGGGGCAAGGAGGCCCATCCGCATCCCCCTTACGGAGTGGACCCTGGAGGAAACCCCAGAAGGGCTCTGGCTAACCTTCTTTCTTCCCAAGGGCAGCTACGCCACCAGCCTCTTAAGGGAAGTGATGAAGGTGGAAGTGGATGCTCCGGAAGAGGAAGAAGCCCTGGGAGAGGGCTAAACCCTCCCCCAGCCCTGGGCAGCCGTTAGAAGCGGTAGCCCACCTTGAGCTGGGCCGCCAGCTTATTTCCCGCAAGGCCTAAGTCCCCACCCAGGAAGAAGGGAGCCCCCAGGGTGGTCTTCAGGTCGTACTCGGCATCCGCCCGGAAGTAGAGGCTGGTGTTGCCAAACTGAAAACCAGGAACGGCCACACCCATCCCCACCCCTGCCTGCAGGCTCTCGGCCAGGGGGTAGAGGTAGCGGAAGAGGAAGGCTCCGTTCCAGTTTCCGTTCACGTTATAGGCGATATCCAAAACCGGCCGCACCTCCCCCACAGGAGGCTGGAAGAGCTGGCAGTGCCAGGAGGCCTCGAGGCCAAAGCCCTGGGTACCCCCTACCGCCGCTAGGGAGGGCTTTAAGTTCTCCACGGAAAACTGCGCCAAGCCCAAACCAAATAGCGCTGCCAAAACACCCAGAATCCTCCGCATAGCGCACCTCCCATGTGCATGCTACCCTACATCCTTGGCGCTTTGCAAGCCCTTCTCTAAATGTTCTCCAGAAAATACTCTATACCCCCTCTCCCTAAGCACCTCTCCCACCGCCTTCCCTACTCCCCGGACCAGGATGGGAGGGGAACCTAGGTTGAGCATGACCAGAAAGCCCACCACGTACTCAGCGAGCTCCTCCGGGGCCATCCTGGGCCCGCCCGTGCGGCCGTAGCCTGGGAGGTCCAAAAGATAGAAGGTATACCCCTCCGGAAGATCCTCGGGCCAAGCCCTTGCCTCCTCCGCCAGGAGGAGCACCCCTGGACCCCTTCCCACCCGGTCGAAAACCAGGTTGAGCCCATAGAGGTGAAGGTACCCCGTCCGCCTCATAGGGCAAGGCCTCCGAGCAAGGGACGGAAAGTTTCCCCCAGGAGAAAATCCGCCACCAGGTCCACCACTTCCTCCCTTGCCTCCCAGGGCACCAGGTGACCTGCCTCCTCCAAGGTGAAGCGCAACGCCTCCCCCTTGGCGAAGTCCGCCACCTCCTTGCCGTAAAAAGGCGGGGTAAAGGCATCCCAGGCCCCCTGGACCACCAGAGTCCGGGCCTCCGTGCCCCTAAGCCAGCGACGCTCGTCGGAAAGCCCTTCCAAAAGGGCCAGCCAGGCCCGTATCCCTTCCTCCGAAAGCCCTTCCTTCCAGGCGGCGAAGATCTCCTCGCTCCCCACCGCCCTTGGGCCGAAGAAGAGGGCCCGGCCCACCTGGGCAAACCCCTCCTTCCCCCGGGCCTCGAGGCCCAGCCTTAAGGCCACAAGCTTGGCGGAAAGAAGGGCATCCCGCCGTAGGATGGGGGAAAGGAGCACCAGGCTTCTTGCCCCTTCCTGGAAGGCCACCTTCAACGCAGCAAGGGCTCCTTCCGCAAAGGCGATCAGGTGAAGCCCCTCCTCCGAGGGAAGGTCCAGGAAAAACTCCAGCCCCGCAGGGGGGGAGAGAAGCCCAGGAAAAAGCCGTATCTCGCCCACGCCCCCTTTATACTCCAAGGCATGGAAGGAAGGACCATTCCCCAGCGGGAAACCCTGGATGCCACCTTGGGGGTGCGCTACCTGAAGTTGGAAAAGGAGGAGGTGGTGGCCGAGCTGGAGGTGACCCCCAGGGTGCACCAGCCCTTTGGCTTCCTCCACGGGGGAGCCACGGTGGCCCTGGCGGAAAGCGTGGCCAGCGTGGGGGCATTCCTCAACTGCCCGCCGGGGCATGCCGCCTTCGGCCTGGAGATCAACTGCAACCACATCCGCAGGAAAAGCCAGGGCACCATCCGGGCCGTGGGCAAGCCCCTGCACCTGGGCCGCACCACCCAGGTGTGGGAGGTCAAGGTCTACGACGAGGAGGAAAAACTGGTGGCGGCAAGCCGGTGCACCCTGGCGGTGGTGCCCCTAGAACCAAGAGCGTAGCCAGCGAAGCCAGTTCTCCCCCAGGAACGCCTCGTCCCCTAAGGACCAAAGGTCTCGGTGGCGGTCCAGTCCCAGGGGAACCGCCTCGAGGCCGAATCCCCCATCCCAGTCCGTGCCCAAGCCCACCCTCTTGGGGCCCAGGAGGGCTTCCGCATGGGCCTTGTGGCGGAGAAAAGCCTCCAGGGGAAGCCTGGGATCGCCCCGCTTCCAACCGGGGTCCAAGAAGGCGTTGAAGGGCACCAAGCCCAAAACCCCATCCCGCTTCCTTAGGGCCTCCATGAGCCGGTCGGAGAGGTGGCGGGGGGAGGGCACCAGGGCCCGGGCGTTGGCATGGGTGGCGCAGACCGGGCCCGAGAAGACCTCCAGGGCCTGGAAGGCGGCTTCCTCCGCCAGGTGGGAGAGATCCAGGGCCATTCCCAGGCCCTCCATTTCCCGCAAAAGGGCTTTTCCCAAGTCGGTCAGGGGAGCCTCCTCGGCGTTGCCCCCTGCGTAGGCATTCCGGGTGGCCCAGGTAAGGGAAAGCATCCTGAGGCCCCTTTGCCGCAAAGGAGCCAACTCCTCAGGGGAGGCGAGGGCATGGGCACCTTCCAGGAGAAGCACCAGGCCCGGGATCCGGTCCTCCCGGTGGCGGGCGAGGTGCGCCTCCAGATCCCTTCCATGGCGGAGGATCCTCACCCATCCCTTGGCCTCCCAGGCCTCGTAGAGGGCCAGCTGGGCGTACACCTCCTCCTGCCAGTCCTCGAGGCCCCCTTCCCTGGGATCCACGAACAAGGTGGCGAAGGCCACCGCCACCCGGGCCTCCCTAAGGCTTTCCAGGGTCACCAAGGGGGTTTCGGGATGGGGGTCCACCTCCCTAAGCCGCTCTAGGGAAAGGGAGAGGTCCCGCCCCAGGATCCGGGCGTTGTAGGCCAAATCCAGATGGGCGTCCACCATGACGGGGCCCATAGGCCAACTCTACAATGGGGATCGTGCGGGCTTCCGAACTGCCTCCCCTTCCCGAGGCCCCCGGGGTCTACCTCTGGAAGCAGGGGGAAAAGGTCCTCTACGTGGGCAAGGCCAAGAACCTGAAGGCCCGGGTGCGAAGCTACTTCCATGCGGAGGGCAAGGCAGCCCGCATCGCCCAGGAGGCCACCGCCTTGGAGTTCATCGCTACCCGGGACGAGGTGGAGGCCCTCCTCCTCGAGGCCAACCTCATCAAGGCCCACCGCCCCCCCTACAACGTCCTTCTCAAGGACGACAAGCACTATCCCTTCTTAAAGCTCACCCGGGAACCCTTCCCTACCCTTTTGGTGGTGCGGCGGGTGGAGGAGGATGGGGCCAAGTACTATGGCCCTTTCCCCGAGGCCAGCGCCCTAAGGCGCATCAAGACCCTGATAGACCGCCTTTTCCCCTTGCGCAAGAACTCCGGCTACCCCATGAAAAAAAGGCGCTACCCCTGCCTGAACTACAGCATGGGCCGCTGCTTGGCTCCTTGCGTGGGCCTGGCTGACCCCAAGGCCTACCAGGAGGTGGTACGCCAGGTGGAGGCGGTGCTGGAGGGAAAGGTGGATGGGCTCCTAAGGGAGCTGGAAGCCAAGATGCGGGAAGCCGCACAGAGGTTAGAGTTTGAGCGGGCAGCGGAGATCCGGGACCAAATGGAGGCCCTAAGGGCCTTCTTCTCCACCGCCCAGCAAGCCTTTGACCCGGAGATGGGGGACCTGGACTTCCTGGGCTTGGCCCAAGCAGGGCCTTTGGCGGTGGTGCAACTCTACCAGGTGCGCTCAGGGCGGATCCTGGGCCGCATCAGCCGGGTGGTGGAAAAGGAGGAAGCGAGCCCTGAGGAAATCCTCTGGGCCTTCCTGCGCGACTACTACCTGGAGGCTTCCCCCCTACCCCCCCTGATCCTGCTGCCCTTCCCCCTGGAGGACCTGGAAGGTCTAGTAGCCCTCCTTCACCGCCGCGCCGGGCGGAGGGTGGAGTTAAGGGTGCCCAAAAAGGGGGAGAAGGTACGGCTTCTGGAGCTTGCGGAGAAGAACGCCCGCCTGGCCCTGGAGACCGAGCTCAAGCAAAGGGAAAGGCGGGGGGACCACCCCGCCCTAAAGGCCCTCCAGGAGATCCTGGGGCTATCCCAAAGGCCCTATCGCCTCGAGGGGTACGACGTAAGCCACCTCCAGGGGGAGGCCCGTGTCTTTTCCATGGCCGTCCTGGAGGGGGGCAGGCCCAAGAGGGCGGAGTACCGCAGGATGCGCCTGAAGGCAGGAAACGACGACTACGCCGCCATGGAGGAGGGGGTATACCGGCGCTTCACGGGAAGCCTAAAGGACCTGCCCCTCCCCGACCTCCTCCTGATCGATGGCGGGCTAGGCCAGGTGCGGGCGGCAGCCCGGGCTTTGGAAAGGGCCGGCCTGAGCCTCCCCCTGGTGGGCCTGGCCAAGAAGGAGGAGGTCCTCATCACCCAAGAAGGCCGGGAGATCCGCCTGCCCCTAACCCACCCTGCCCTCCAGCTCCTCATCCACCTTCGGGACGAGGCCCACCAAAACGGGCTCCGCTACCACCAAAAGCGAAGGAGCCAGGAACTTTTCCAGGTGCTAAAGGGCATCCCCGGCATCGGGGAGGCGAGAAGGCGCCTTCTTTTGGAGCGCTACGGGGGGCTTAAGGCCTTAAAGGAAGCTCCTTTGGAAGAGCTTGCCCGCCTGCCGGGCATGAACCGCAAGGCGGCGGAGGCGTTGAAGGCCGCTTTGGAAGGGGCCCTGGGGTAAGATAACCCCCTGATGGTGCGCCGCGCCCTGGAAGAGGCCATTCACCAAGCCCTCAAGGAGATGGGCCTGGACCTCCGTCTCAAGGTGGCCAAGGCCCCCAAGGACAAGCCCGGGGACTACGGGGTTCCCCTCTTCGCCTTGGCCAAGGAGCTAAGGAAACCCCCCCAGGCCATCGCCGGGGAGCTCAAGGCCCGCCTGGACCTTCCCCCTTTCGTGGAGGAAGTCATCCCCGTGGGGGGGTACTTGAACTTCCGCATCCGCACGGAGGATCTCCTCAAGGAGGCCCTTAGGCCCAAGGAGCCTTTTCCCAAGAGGGAAGGCCTGGTGCTCATCGAGCACACCTCGGTGAACCCCAACAAGGAGCTCCACGTGGGCCACCTGCGGAATATCGCCCTGGGGGACAGCCTGGCCCGCATCCTGGACTATGCCGGGCGAAGGGTCCTGGTCCTGAACTACATTGACGACACGGGCCGCCAGGCGGCGGAAACCCTTTTCGCCCTAAGGCACTACGGCCTCACCTGGGACGGGAAGGAGAAGTACGACCACTTCGCCGGCAAGGCCTACGTGCGCCTCCACCAGGACCCCGAGTACCCCAACCTACAAGGGGGCATAGAGGAAATCCTTCACGCCCTGGAGCGGGGGGAGCTTAGGGAAGACGTCAACCGCATCCTCCTGGCCCAGATGGCCACCATGAAGGCCCTGAACGCTCATTACGACCTTCTGGTCTGGGAATCCGACATCGTTCGCGCGGGGCTTTTGGAAAAGGCCCTGAGGATCCTGGACCAGAGTCCCCACGTCTTCCGCCCCACGGAGGGCAAGTATGCGGGGGCCTTGGTCATGGACGCAAGCCCCTTCATCCCCGGGCTGGAAGACCCCTACTTCGTCCTGGTGCGCTCCGGGGGAGCCGCCACCTACTACGCCAAGGACATCGCCTTCCAGTTCTGGAAGATGGGTCTTTTGGAGGGGTTGTACTTCCAACCCTACGAGAACCCCTACTACCCGGCCCTGAGAACCAGCGCCCCCGAGGGGGAACCCTACACCCCCAGGGCCCGGGAAACCATCAACGTCATCGACGTGCGGCAAAGCCACCCCCAGACCTTGGTGCGGGCGGCCTTGGCCCTGGCGGGGCACCCCGAGCTGGCAAAGGGTGCCTTCCATCTGGCCTATGAAACCGTACTGCTGGAAGGCAAGCAGATGTCCGGACGGAAGGGCCTGGCGGTGAGCGTGGATGAGGTCCTGGAGGAAGCGGAAAGGCGGGCCCTTGCTGTGATAGAGGAGAAAAACCCCGACCACCCCGCCAAGGAGGAAGCGGCCAGGATGGTAGCCCTGGGGGCCATCCGCTTTGCCATGGTGAAGACCGAGCCCAGGAAACAGATCGATTTCCGCTACGCCGAGGCCCTTTCCTTTGAAGGGGATACGGGCCCCTACGTCCAGTACGCCCACGCCCGGGCCCACAGCATCCTGCGCAAGGCCGGGGAGTGGGGGGAGATAGACCTTGCCCAGGCCACCCCGTACGAGCGGGAACTGGCCCTGGCTCTCCTGGACTTTGAGGAGGCGGTGCTGGAAGCTGCCGAGGAGAAGACCCCCCATGTCCTAGCCCAGTACCTGCTGGACCTTTCCGCCAGCTGGAACACCTACTACAACGCCAAGGAGGACGGGAGGCCCGCCACCCCGGTGCTCACGGCACCCCCGGGCCTGAGGGAACTCCGCCTTGGCCTGGTGAGGAGCCTGCAAGAAACCCTGAAGACGGGGCTTTCCCTCCTGGGCATCCCCGCCCCTGAGGTAATGTAAGGGCATGCGCCTCGTTCTCGCCGCCCTCCTTCTTTCCCTCTTGGCCCTGGGCCAGCGCCTGGTCTCCCCCGAGGAGGTGGCCCGAAGCCAGGTGATTCAAAAGGCCCTGCCCGCAGTGGTCCGGGTCCAAGGCTCCCCCACCGCCCCTGGGGAGAACCAGGTGGTGGGCACGGGGTTCTTCGTGAGCCCCTTCCGGGTGGTCACCAACTACCACGTGGTCCAGGACTTGGCCGACCTCACCGTGCGCCTGGCGGACGGGCGCACCTTCCCCGCGGAGCGCTTCGCCGTGGACCCCGGGATCGATATCGCCCTTCTCACAGTACGCGGCCTCCAGGCTCCTCGGGTGCTGGCCTTCAGCAAGACCCCTAGCACCAGCCTTCCCCTGGGCATGGGGGTAGTGCTGGTGGGGTTTCCCTTCGGCCAGGGGCCCTTGGCCTCCTACGGGATCCTTTCCGGCATAGGCCCCCTCGAGGTCCCCTCCCCTGACCCCAGCGTGGGAGCCGAGGTGGGGGAATACCTCTTCACCGATGCCCCCCTCACCGTGGGCAACTCAGGAAGCCCCCTTCTGAACCTGCAAGGGGAAGTGGTGGGGGTGGTGGCGGACGTGGTGGGAGGACCCTCGGGGGTGGGAGGAATTGGGGTGGCCATCCCGGCGGATCTGGTGGCCCAAAGCGTCCGGGACCTGGAGCGGTTCGGCATTCCCCAGCGGGGCTGGCTGGGGGCAAGCCTGGTCAGCCTGGACGAACTCCCGCCGGTGCTCCTCAGGGCGGTGGGGCTCACCACCACCCAGGGGGCCATGGTGGACCGGGTGGACCCGGGAAGCCCCGCAGCCCGGGCTGGCCTAAGGGGAGCCCAACGGGATGCCCAGGGGAGGCTTCTCGCCCTTGGGGATGTGATCCTGGCGGTGAACGGCAAAGCGGTCAAGGGCAAGGCGGAGGTGGTCCGCCTCATCGCCCGCTACCGCCCTGGGGACCGGGTGCGGCTAACGCTTTGGCGGGAAGGACGGAGGCTCGAGGTCACCCTCACCATGGTGGCCCGGCCCAGGAGGTAAGCGTGTACATCGCCATAGAAGGCCCTATTGGCGCAGGCAAAACCACCCTGGCCCGGCTTCTTGCGGAAAGGCTTGGGGCCGAGCCCCTTCTGGAGGTGGTGGAGGAAAATCCCTTTCTACCCCTTTTCTACCAGGACCGGAAGCGCTACGCCTTCAAAACCCAGGTCTTCTTCCTCCTTTCCCGCTACCGGCAGCTTTCCCGCCTTCGGGAAAGGCCCCTATTCGGCGGGGTGGTGGCCGACTACCTCTTTGACAAGGATGCCATCTTCGCAAGCCTCAACCTGGAGGGCCCCGAGTGGGACCTTTACTTGGACCTTTACCGAGAGCTTTCCCTGAAGCTCCCCCCGCCCGACCTCACGGTCTACCTTAGGGCCCCGGTGCCGGTGCTATTGGAACGCATCCGGAAACGGGGCAGGCCCTTTGAGGAGGGGATGGACCCCGCCTACCTCGAGGCCCTCTCCGAAGCCTACGAGCGCCACTTTGCCCGCTACGCCCATCCCCTTTTGGTCCTCGAGGCGGACCAACTGGACTACAGCCAACCCGGCCCCGACCAGGACCGGGTGGTGGCCCTGGTGAAGACCCAACTTGCCCAGGACGGCAGGACCGCCTAAAGAAGGGTCCAGCATGTATCTGGCCATCGCCGGCAACATCGGTAGCGGCAAGAGTTCCCTCACCGCCTTGCTCTCAGAGGCCTTTGGGCTGAAGCCGGTGTACGAGGCGGTGAGCGAAAACCCCTACCTGGAGGACTTCTACCGGGATATGGGGGCCTACGCCTTCCACTCCCAGGTCTTCTTCCTGGCAAGAAGGGTGCGCCAGCACCTTCTGGAAGTGAACGGGGCGAGGGCCGTGGTGCAGGACCGCACGGTCTATGAGGACGCCCTGGTCTTCGCCCAGAACCTCTACCGGGAAGGCCACTTGAAGGAGCGGGACTGGCGAACCTACCTGGAGCTCTTCCAGAGCGTGTCCCCAGCCCTTAGGAAGCCCGATCTTCTCATCTACCTCCGGGCAAGCCTCCCCACCTTAAGGGAGCGGATAAAAAAGCGGGGAAGGCCCTTTGAGCAAAACCTCCCCGACCGCTACCTTCTCGGGCTCAACGCCCTCTACGAGGAACTCATCGCCTCCTGGGACCTCTCCCCCGTCTACGTGGTGGAGGCGGACCGGATAGACTTCGTGGAAAAGGCGGAGGACCGCGATAGCCTTCTTGCCGCCCTCCGCCTGTGGATCCAGCCATGACCCTCGAGGAACTCTTCGCCCCCTTTGGCCTTAAGGTCCCGCCCCTTAGGGTCTTAGGCCTCACCCTGGACTCGAGGCGGGTGGAACCCGGTTATGTCTTCGTAGCCGTGCCCGGGGTGCCCCTTCCCCACCGCAAGCCCTTGGACGGGCACGACTTTATCCCCGAAGCCCTGGCCAGGGGGGCCATCGCCGTGGTGGGGGAAAGGGAATTAAGCCTTCCCGTGCCCTACTTGCGGGTGGGAGACGCCCGGGAGGCCTTGGCCCACCTGGCCCGTCATTTCTTCGGCGAACCGGACCGGAAACTGGCCCTCTTGGGCATCACCGGTTCCAAGGGGAAGAGCACCACGGCAAGCCTCCTTCACCACCTCTTGCAAGCTGGCGAAAAACCCGCCGCCCTCCTCTCCACCGTGGGCCTCCGCCTGGGAGAGGAGGCCCGCCCTAACATCGGCCATTTCACCACCCCCGAGGCCCCCGAGGTGTACGGGTTTTTGCGGGAAGCCGTGGAGAGGGGGCTGGAAGCTGCGGTGCTGGAGGTTTCCAGCCACGCCCTGGCCCTGAAGCGGGTGGAGGGGCTTACCTACCGCATCGGGGTCTTCGTGAGCTTTTACCCCGACGACCACCTGGACCTGCACGGCACCGCCGAGGCCTACTTTGCCGCCAAGGCCCTTTTGGTGGAGCGCTCCCACCTCGCCGTTTTAAACACCCGCCTGCCCTATCTGAACCGCCTTCTTCCCAGACCCCATCTCCTCTTCGGACCGGGTGGGGAGGTGTGGGGGGAGGGCTTGCGGGAAGGGGAGGAAGGCCTCCGCTTTACCCTGCATACCCCCTGGGGCTCGGGGGAAGCCTTTTTGCCCATGCTGGGGAGGTACAACCTGGATAACGCCCTGGCCGCTAGCGCCGCCGCCTTGGCCTATGGGCTCTCCCTGGAAAAGGTGCTTCAGGGCCTCGCCACCTTTAGGGGGGTGCCGGGGCGGATGGAGGTGGTGCAGAAAAAGCCCTTCCGGGTGGTCATCGACTTCGCCCACACGGGAAAAAGCCTGGAGGAGGCCCTAAAGACCTTGCGGGCCACCACCCGGGGAAGGCTTCTTCTGGTGGTGGGGGCTGCCGGGGAACGGGATCCGAGGAGGCGGGAGGATATCGGGCGGGTGGCGGCGAGGCTTGCCGACAAGACCTTTTTCACCGAGGAGGACCACCGCACGGAGGACCTCCGGGCCATCCTCGAGGCCCTGGCCAAGGCCGCCAGGGAAGAGGGGGGCCTTTACGAGATCATCCCCGACCGCAAGGAAGCCATCTTCCGCGCCCTTTCCGAGGCCCGGGAAGGGGATACCGTGCTCCTCGCTGGCAAGGGTCACGAGCGCACCCTGGAAAGGGGTACCCTGGCCCTGCCCTGGGACGAGAAGGCGGTGGCCCTGGAGGGGCTAAAGGCCCTGGGCCTAGGTGGAGGCGAGCATCCCTAGGGAAGCCACCCATTCCTCGAAGGCCCTGAGGCCCCTATGGTACATGGCTTCCCGCTTCTCCTTCTTGGCCATTCTTCCTTCCACCGGCGGGACCAGCCCCCAGTTGGCGTACATGGGCTGGAAGCCCTTGGGGTTAGCGGTGGCCAGGAAGCGGACCAATCCCCCCAGCATGCTCTCCTCCGGCGGGGCCACGGGTTTTAACCCCCGGTAGCGCCGGGCGGCGTTCAGGCCTGCCAGGAATCCTGTGGCGGCGCTTTCCAAGTATCCCTCTACCCCAGCCAGCACCCCCGCGGCGAAAAGCCCTTCCTGCTCCCTAAACTCCAGGGTCTCCCGGAGTAGGAGGGGAGCGTTTAGGTAGGTATTCCGGTGCATCACCCCGTAGCGCACGATCTCGGCGTTTTCCAGGCCCGGGATCATCTGGATGAGCCGCTTTTGCTCGGGCCACTTAAGACCGGTCTGGAACCCCACCAGGCTCCACATCCGCCCCGCCTTGTCCTCCTGGCGAAGCTGCACCACGGCGAAGGGCTCCTTGCCGGTCCTTGGGTCCTTGAGCCCCACGGGCTTCATGGGGCCAAAGAGGAGGGTTTGGTAGCCCCTTCGGGCCAGCTCCTCCACGGGCACGCAGGCCTCAAAGAACTCCCGCTTCTCCCACTCGTGGGGGGTGTGCTCTTCCGCCTCGAGGAGGGCCTGGTAGAACCGCCGGTACTCCTCCTCGGTCAGGGGGCAGTTGAGGTAGTCCGCCTCCTGCCCGTAGCGCCCGGCCCGGAAGCACTTTTCCAGGTCGATGCTCTCGTAAAGGACGATGGGGCTTGCCGCATCAAAGTAGCTCAGGAAGTGGTCGCCAAACCGGAGCCGTATAGCCTCGGAGAGGGCGTCGGAGGTAAGGGGCCCCGTGGCCAGGATGGCGAGGCCCTCAGGAACCTCCACCACCTCCTCCCGCACCACCTCCACCAGGGGATGCCGGGAAAGCCTCTCCGTGATGTACTGGCTAAACTCCTCCCGGTCCACGGCCAAGGCCCCTCCCGCAGGCACCCGGGCCCTAGTGGCTGCCTCCATGACCAGGCTTCCCGCCCGGCGCATCTCCGCCTGCAGTAGCCCCTTGGCGTTCGTGGGCCCTTCGCCCCCCAAGGAGTTGGAACAGACGATCTCCGCTAGCTTTTCTGTGGCGTGGGCCGGGGTCATGCGCTTGGGGCGCATCTCATAAAGGCGCACGGGAACCCCAAGCCGCGCCAGGGTCCAGGCGGCCTCGCTTCCCGCCAGGCCTCCGCCCACCACCGTCACCCGTTCCATCCTTTAGATGGTACCACCCGGGCTGGTTTGGGAAAAGGGCGAGGGCGGGTAGAATGACCCTATGGCGGTGCGGCACCGGTTTAAGGTGGATTCCCTATGAGCCTGGCCAAGCGCATCATCCCCTGCCTGGATGTCCACGCAGGCCGCGTGGTGAAGGGGGTCAACTTCGTAAACCTCCGCGATGCGGGCGACCCCGTGGAAGCCGCCCAGGCCTACGACGAGGCCGGCGCCGACGAGCTGGTCTTTTTGGACATCTCTGCCACCCACGAGGAGCGGGCCATCCTCCTGGAGGTGGTGGCCCAGGTGGCGGAAAGGGTCTTCATCCCCTTAACCGTGGGGGGAGGCGTCCGCTCCTTGGAGGATGCCCGTAGGCTTCTTCTGGCCGGGGCCGACAAGGTGAGCGTGAACTCGGCCGCGGTGAAGCGCCCCGAACTCATCCAGGAGCTTTCGGACCACTTCGGCTCCCAGGCGGTGGTCCTGGCCATTGACGCCCGCTGGAACGGGGACTTCCCCGAGGTCTACATCGCTGGCGGGCGCATCCCCACGGGGCTTCACGCGGTGGAATGGGCCCTTAGGGGGGTAGAGCTTGGCGCTGGGGAGATCCTTCTCACCAGCATGGATAAGGACGGCACCAAAGAAGGCTACGACCTCAGGCTCACCCGCATGGTGGCCGAGGCAGTGAGCGTGCCGGTGATCGCAAGCGGGGGGGCGGGGAAAAAGGAGCATTTCCTCGAGGCCTTCCTGGCCGGGGCCGACGCCGCCTTGGCCGCCAGCGTCTTCCACTTCGGCGAGATCCCCATACCCGAACTCAAGCGATTCCTGGCCGAACAGGGCTTGGAGGTGCGCCTAGATGGACCTATCCCAAGTGAAGTTTGATGAACAGGGCCTAGTGCCGGTGGTGGTACAGGATGCCAAAACGGGCGAGGTCCTGACCCTGGCCTACGCCAACCGGGAAGCCCTGGAGGAAACCCTAAGGACAAGGCGGAGCACCTTCTATAGCCGGAGCCGAAAGACCCTATGGCGCAAGGGGGAAACGTCAGGGAACATCCAGGAGGTGGTGGAGGTCCTCCTGGACTGCGATGGGGATGCGGTGGTCTACCGGGTCCTTCCCCACGGCCCCGCCTGCCACACGGGGGAGCGAAGCTGCTTCCACCGCCCCCTCCTTTCCGGAGAACCCAGCCTGGGCTTTGTCCTTTCCCAAGTCTACGCCACCATCCAGGAGCGGCTTAGAACCCTTCCCGAGGGAAGCTACGTGGCCAAGCTCCACCAGGCGGGCCTGGACCGGATCCTGAAGAAGATTGGGGAGGAAGCTGGAGAAGTCATCATCGCCGCCAAGAACCAAAACCCTGAGGAGGTGCGCTGGGAAGCCACGGACCTTCTCTTCCACCTCCTCATCGTGCTGGCGGAACTGGGGCTCGGCCCAGAGGACCTAGCCAGAACCCTCTGGGAACGGCACCGGCCCCCAGGCGGCCCTGCGCCCAATTAAGCACCCCCTTCCCCCCTGGCCTTAGCGCCGCCTCCCCTGGGCGGGAGCGCTCAGCCAGAGCCTTCCTTCCAGAAGGACCGCCCTCCCGAGAAGGCGGAGCCATCCCAGGAGGTAGGCGGTGAAGCCCTTCTGCCGCAAGCGCCGGAGGTAGCGCCTCCTTAGGCGGAGGAAGCGCTTTTGGGTGGCCTTTCGGTAAAGCCAGGGTCCGTCGGGCACCAAGGCGGTCATGTTTCCAGCTTAGCCCAACCCCTTATGATGGAAACATGGAAATCGAGCGCCGACTGGTCCTCGAGGTGGTGCGGGTAACCGAACAGGCCGCCCTGGCGGCAAGCCGCCTAGCGGGCAAGGGGGATAAGGAGGCCGTGGACGAGGCGGGCACCCAGGCCATGCGCCGGGTCCTGAACGAGCTCCCCATAAAGGGCACGGTGGTCATCGGCGAAGGGGAGATGGACGAGGCCCCCATGTTGTACATCGGGGAGGTCCTGGGCCAAGGGGGCGTGGAGGTGGACATCGCCGTGGACCCTGTGGAGGGCACCACCACCGCCGCCAAGGGCCTGCCCAACGCCGTGACCGTGATCGCCATCAGCGAGAAGGGCGGCCTCTTCCATGCCCCCGACATGTACATGGAAAAGCTCATCGTTCCCCCCCCGGCCGCGGGGCTTGTGGATCTTTCCTGGCCGGTTTCCGCCAACCTGAAAGCCTTAGCCTTGGCGCTCCAGCGCTCTGTAGAGGACCTGGTGGTGGTGGTCCTGGACCGCCCCCGCCACGAACGCCTCATCCGGGAGATCCGGGAGGCAGGGGCCCGGGTGAAGCTGATCTCCGATGGGGACGTGATCGCCGCCTTGGCCGCCGCCATCCGGGGCACGGGGGTGCATGCGGTGATGGGGATTGGCGGAGCCCCTGAAGGCGTTTTGGCCGCCGCCGCTTTAAAGTGCCTGGGCGGGGAGATCCAGGCCCGCTTCACCCCCCAAAACGAGGAGGAACGAGCCCGGCTCAAGGCCATGGGAGGGGACGAAAACCGCATCTACCGCACCGAGGACCTGGCCCCGGGAAGGGAAATTGTCTTCGCCGCCACCGGCATCACCGACGGGGATATCCTCCAGGGGGTGCGCTTCTTCGGGGGCGGGGCCAGGACCCATTCCATCGTTCTGGGCCACGCCACCCGCACCGTTCGGTTCATAGACTCCATTCATCTTTTTGAAACCGGAGCCCGGGTGACCATTCGGGTTTAGACTAAGGGCGTGCCCCGCTGGTACGCCCAGGAAGAAGCCCTAAAGCTTGCCCTGGATTTCTTCCAGGGCGATGAGCTTAGGGCCTCCGTGTTCCTCCACCGCTACGCCCTAAAGGACCCGGAAGGCAGGCTCCTGGAAGCCACCCCGGAGGAGATGTGGCAGCGGCTCGTCCAAGGAGTCACCCGGGTGGAAAAGGGAGCCACGCAGGAGTTCGCCTGGCTCTTCTCCGACTTTCGCTTTGTCCCCGGGGGACGGATCCTCTTCGGCCTGGGGAACTGGCGCCGGTCCACCCTGTTCAACTGCTACTACATCCCCATCCGGGAGGACTCGGTGAAGGGGATTACCCGCTTCCTGGACGAGGCCGCCCGCACCTTCGCCTACGGGGGCGGGGTGGGGAGCAATGCGGATGCCTTGAGGCCCAAGGGGGCTAAGGTGGGCAACGCAGGCATGGAGAGTTCGGGGGCGGTGAGCTTCATGGAGCTCTTCTCCACCCTGGCGGGGGTCATGGGGGCCAGCGGGGGGCGGCGGGGTGCCTTGATGCTCACCTTCTCCGACACCCATCCCGACCTCCTGGACTTCCTCCAGGTCAAAACCGACCCCGAGCGAAGCCGGGTGCGCCACGCCAACATCTCCCTAAGGGCCACGGACGCTTTTTTACAAGCCGCCTTGGCCGACGAACCCTGGACGCTTTCCTTCACCACACCCCGGGAGCACATAACCCGGACCATCCGGGCCAAGGAAGCCTGGGACCTCCTGGTGGAGGCCGCCTGGCAAAGCGCCGAACCCGGCCTCCTCTTCTGGGACCGGGTGCGCACCTGGGCCACGGCCCAGTACGGGGGGATGGAGGTGGAAGGGGTCAACGTTTGCGGGGAGGTTCCCATGGAACCCTATGGGGCCTGCAACCTGGGAAGCCTTAACCTGGCGGCCTTCGTACAGGAGCCCTTTACGGACAGGGCCCGGCTGGATTGGGCAGGCCTCGAGGAGGCCACCCGTTTGGCCGTGCGCTTCTTGGATGCGGTGGTGGACCTGGGAAAGAACCGCCATCCCTTGAGGGCCCAACGGGAAGCCTCCTTAAGAAGCCGGCGCGTTGGCCTTGGGATCATGGGCCTGGCGGACACCCTGGCCATGCTGGGACTGCCCTATGGTGCGGAGGAAAGCTTAAAGTTTGCGGAAGAGGTCATGCGCCGCATCAAGGAAGCCGCCTACTGGGAAAGCACCCGCCTGGCAAGGCAAAGGGGTTCCTTCCCAGCCTTTGACCCAAAGGAGCACATAAAAAGCCCCTTCATCCAGTCCCTGCCCGAAGCCCTCATCCAGGCGGTGGAAAAGGGCCTGAGGAACGCCGCCCTTCTCTCCATCGCCCCCACCGGCTCCATCTCCATCCTGGCCGGGGTGACGAGCGGCATAGAACCCATCTTCGCCCTCACCTACCTGCGCCATGCCGGGGGACAGGTGTTTTTGGCGGAACATCCCCTCTTGAAGCGGTACCGCAGGGAACGAGGAGGCGAGGTGCCAGATTGGCCCACGGCTCATACTGTGGATCCTTTCCAGAGGGTACGCCTCCAGGCCGCCTTGCAACGCCATGTGGACCAAAGCATCTCCTCTACGGTGAACCTCCCCCGGGAAACCCCCAAGGAGGTGGTGGAAAACCTCTTCCTCACCGCCTGGAAGGAGGGGTGCAAGGGCATCACCGTCTTCCGGGAGGGAAGCCGGGAGGAAGTCATCGAACCCCTGCCCCCGGTGGGGGTCTGCACCTTCTGCCAAACGGCATGACCCGCTACCGCATCGCCACCCGGCCCTACCTTCCCTACCCGGGGGAGCGCCTGGCCCGCAGAAAGGGTCTGGGAGGCGAGTTTTACGAGCTCCGCCCCTACGCCCCCGGTGACGAAATAAGGCGGGTCCACTGGAGGGCTTACGCCAAGACGGGAAGGCTCTACACCCGCCTGGAAACCGCACCCGAGCGAAGCCGTTTCCGCATCTACCTGGACGAAAGCGAAAGCATGCGCCTCTTCGGCAAGCTGGCCTACGGGGAGGAGGTGGCGAGGCTCCTCCTGGGGATCGCCCGCCAGGAGGACGCCCTGGCCCGGCTGGAACGGGGCAGACCGGAAGCCCTTCGCCCGGGCCGGGGCACCCTGGTCCTCATCACCGATGGGCTAGACCCCTTGCCCTGGCCCAGGATCCTTCCGAAACGGGTGGTCTTGGTCCAGGTCCTGGCGCCCATGGAGCTGGCCCCGCCCCTCGAGGAAGCCTTCCTCAAGGACGTGGAAACCGGGGAATCTCTCCCCGTGGGGCCGGAGGAGGTAAGGGCGTACCAAAAGGCCCTCGAGGGGCACTTAAAAGCCCTCCGCCTCCTCGCCCTTCTTCGGGGCCGCTACGCCCTCTTGAAGGTGGGAGAACCTCCCCTTCCCGCCCTCCTCCGCCAGGGGGTGGTGGAGCCCCTTTAGTACGCCTGGGTAAACTCCTCAAGCCCCAGGGCCCTTAGCCTTCCGGGGTCCACGCTTCCCTTCTCCCACCCCGCAAGCCGCCAGTAGGTGCGCACGCCCTCCTGGAAGGCCTCCCTATCCAAATAGGCCTCTGGACTGCCCTTGCGGAAGGGATGGAAGAAGCGCTCGGGTAGGCGGTCCTCCTCCGGACCGATCCCCTCCCGTAGGTTGAAAAGCCGGGTGAGCTGAAGCGTCCTCTCCCCTACCTCCAGCATCTCCTTAGGGGAAAGCCGCCAGCCTGTGGTGGCGTAGATGGCCTCCTGCCACTCTTCTGGGGTCCAGGGCACAAAGTCGCACATCACCAAGCTGTTCACGAAGCCCCGCTCCCGGGTCTTGGTCCAGAGCATGCGGATTTTGGCCTCGGAAAGGTCCTCTGGGGGAAGGGGCGCAAAGTCTTCCCCATAGAAGCGAAGCTCCTTTAGGGCCTTCCCCTCCTTGGCGAAGGCGGTGTCGTGCAGGTTGTGGTTGTGGTCGGCTCCCGTTGGGCTCACCGCATATCCCACCCCCAGGGCCCGCTTGTACCGAGGGTCATGCATGGGCACCTCCTGGCCCTTCACCTGCATGGCCAGCTCCGGATGGCCGATGGCCTCCGAAAGCCGCCTGGACCCCAAGGCCAAGAGCTCCCCAAGCCGCCCTTCCCTCCGGGCCAGCTTCTCTATGGCAGCGATCAAGGCGTCCCCGTTGCCGAAGCGGAGCCCCAGACCCTCGTCGTCCAGGTAGCCCTTCTCCACTGCCTCCATGGCCGTGGCAATGGTCACCCCCACCCCGATCACGTCCAGACCGTACTGGTTGCAAAGGGTGTTGGCTTTGGTGACCGCATAGGGATCCGTGACCCCGCAGGTGGAGCCCAAAGCCCCAAGCCCCTCGTACTCCGGCCCCCCGTACTCGGGGCGCACGTCGTACTTGCCGGTGCCCTCGATCCGCACCACCTGCTTGCAACGGATGGCGCAGGCGTAGCAGGTATCCCGACCGATGCGGATGCCCAGGGCGTCCAAGCTGGTGCCGTCCAAGGCCTCGGCTCCTTCCAGGAAACCATCTAGAAAGTTGTGGCTGGGAAGAACCCCCCGGAGATTGAAAGGCTTCACCGTGCCCACGGTACCCATGGTGACCAGGCCCGCGGCCCTTTCCATGCGCTCCCCCGCCATACGCCGGGCCAGGGTGGAGAGGAGGGCGGGATCGTGGTAAGTGGGACGGGTATCCTTTCTGGCCCGGGCGGAGACCGCCTTCAAGCGTTTGGCTCCCATCACCGCCCCCAGGCCCCCTCGCCCGGCGAAGTGGGCCAAGTCGTGGATCACGTTGGCGGTGAGAACTTGGTTCTCCCCGGCGATACCGATTTGGGCCACACGGGTGCTGGGCCCATGCGCCGCCTTGAGGAGGGCTTCCACCTCCAAGGGATCCTTACCCCAAAGATGGGAGGCAGGGTGAAGGGCCACCTCGCCACCCTCCACATGAAGGTATACGGGTTCCTCCGCCTGCCCCAGGACCACCAGGGCGTCCAGGCCGGCGTTCTTCATCTCGGCACCGAAGAACCCCCCGGCCTCCGCATCCCCATACCCTCCGGTGAGGGGGCTTTTGGCGGCCACGGTGTTGCGGCCCGACCCCGAGATGGGGGTGCCGGTGAGGATGCCGGGGGCAAAGATAAGGGCGTTTTCCGGGCCCAGGGGATCCGCTCCCTTGGGCACATGCTTCAAAAGAAGGTAAGCGGAAAGGGCCCTGCCCCCAAGAAACCTGCGCCAGAAAGCCTCGCCGTAGCTCTCATACCAGATCCGTCCCGTGGAGAGGTCCACGAAGGCCACGCGGTCGTGATAGCCCTTGGGCATAGCTAAAGTTTAACCCCTGGGACCAAAGCCCCAGGGGTAAAAAACCCTGCTTGAGCTAGCGGGTCTTCCCCGCCAAGAGATCCTCGGCCAGCTTCTGGGCCTTGTCCAGGACCGACTTGGGATCCGCCTTGTTCAAAATGGCCTCCTTGATGGCCTGGCCCAGGACGTCAAAGCGGATCTGCTCCCACTCCGCCAAAGCCGGCTCAAACTTGGCGTAACGGCTTTGGCGCACGATGGTGGCGAAGTCGGGGTTCTCGGTAGCGTAGGTCTGGTAGACCACATCCTTCAGGGCTCCCTCGGTCACCGGCACGTACCCGGTAGCGGTGGCGAAGACCGCCTGGGCCCTGGGGGAGAGGACAAACTGCAGGAAGTCCTTGGCCACCGCCTGCTCCTCCTTGCTGGCCTGGCGGAAGACCACCAGGTTGGTGCCCTGGACCAGGCCGAAGCCCACCTGGCCGGAGGTGCGGCCCGGCAGGGTGGCCACCCCCAGGTCAAACTTGGCTCCCTGGCGGTAGTAGGTGTAGCCGGCGGAGGTATCCACACTGAAGGCGTAGGGGCCGGAGCCCAGGTTCTGGTTGATGTACCCGGAGGTGATGGCCTTGGCCCACCCCTCCTTCACCCCGTTTTGCAGGAGGGTGAGGGCCTCCACCGCCTCCTTGGAGTTCAGCACCAGCTTGCCGTTTTTCAGGTAGCTTCCTCCCAGGTTGAAGAAGAAGTAGGCGAAGGTGGAGGCATCCGGCTGGAACCAGTAGACAGGCCCTCCTTCCGCTTGGGAAAGCTTCTTGCTTAAGGCAACGAACTCCTCGAGGGTAGCTGGCACCTTGGCCCCGTGCTTCTTGAGGAGGTCCTTGTTGTAATAGAGGACCTGGATGCTCTTGTTGAAGGGCACCCCGTAGACCACCCCGCCGAAGCGCACGGCGTTCAGGAAGGCCAGGTTGACCCCCTGAAGCTTCACCCCCAAGGACTCAATGGGCAGAAGGGCCTTGGCCTCGAGGTACAAGGCAATGTTGTTCTCGTAGGCCTGGGCCATGGCGGGCACCTTCCCTGCGGCGAAGGCTGCTTTGATCTTGGTGGAAAGATCCCGGTACCCCCCTTGAGGCACGGGGCGCACACACCGGCCTTGCTGGGTCTTGTTGAACTCCACCACCAAGTTCTCCAAAGCGGCCTTGGGTGCCCCGCCGGTGAAACCGTGCCAGAGCTCCGCCACCACCCTAGCCTTGCTGCACTGCTCCTTGATAACGTCCTCAGGCTTGGCCTGCTGGGCCAACGCTAGCCCCAAAACCGCCACCAGCAAAAGCGCTTTCCGCATACACAAGACCTCCAAGGAGAGTATATCCCTCCTCCTGTCAAGCCAAGGTCAGCCTACTTGAGCCCCGAGCGGGCAATCCCCTGGATGAACTGGCGCTGGGCGAAGAAGTAGCCCAGGATCACGGGGAGGATCACGAAGGTGCTGGCCGCCATCAAGGCTCCGTAGTCTGACCCCGCCTCGGAAACAAAGGCTTGCAAGCCCAGCTGCACCGTGCGCATCTCCGGGCTTTGGGTGACGATAAGGGGCCAAAGGAGGGCGTTGTAGGCCCCCAGGAAGGTGAAGATCCCGTAGGACACCAGCCCGGGAAGGCTTAAGGGCAGGGCGATGCGGAAAAGCTGGGTCAGGTACCCCGCCCCGTCTATGCGGGCGGCATCAAAAAGATCCTGGGGCAAGGAAAGGTAGAACTGCCGAAGGAGAAAGATGCCAAACACCGAGGCCAGCCAGGGCACGATAAGGGCGTAGTAGGTGTCCAGCCAGCCCAGCCTGGCCAGAAGCACGTAGTTGGGGATGAGGAGCACCTCCCCCGGCACCATCATGGTGGCCAGGATGAGCACGAACACCGCCTCCTTGCCGGGAAAGGGAATGCGGGCCAGGGCAAAAGCCGCCAGGGCCGCCAGGAAAAGCCCCACCGCCACCTGGGTCAAGGCGGTGAAGAAGCTATTGAAGAAGTAGCGCGCCCAGGGAGCCGCATGCCAGGCTTCCAGGTAGTTGTGGAGCACGTAGCCCAAGGCCCCGGGCACCGCATTCACCCACTCCAGCCGCCAGTACTCCCCCTGGGAGCGGATGGCGTCGGGGGGCAAGGGCGCCTCCAGAGGGACTTCCTTGGGCCAGAGCACCACCAGGGGCAAAAAGCGGAAGGCTTCCTCCGTGGCGTTGGTCAGCCGCACCCGCCAAGCCCCTTCCCGATACACCACCTCCACCCGGGTGCCATCCGCCCGGGGGTCAAAAAAAGCCCCAGGGGTGCGGGGTACCAAGGCCCTGGGCGGATGCCCTTCCCTCCCAGGGAAAACCAGCTCCACGCTCCTTCCAGGTGCCAAGCCCCCCCATAGAGGGCTATCCCCCAGCCTGGCTGCCTTGAGCCAGTTCGCCGGCTTCATGCGCTCGGGAATCCAGATAGGCTTGGCCTGTAGGGCTTCCTGGGGGCTTTTTAGGCTGGTGGCCAGCATCCAGTAGAAGGGAAAGGCCATGACGAGCCCCCCCAGGAGGAGGAGCAAGTGCACGAACAGGACACCGGGCCTAAATCTCATAGTTCACCCGCCTCTCCAAAACCCGCCTTTGAATCAGGGTGAGGACCAGGATGAGGAGAAAGGTCACCATGGCGATGGCGCTGGCGTAGGAGAAATCCGAGTCGCGGAAACCCTTGTTGTAGAGGTAAAAAGCCAGGGTAAGGGTATCCTGCAACACCCCACCCGTGGGGGTAAGGATGTAGACCTGGGTGAACACCTGGAAAGCTCCGATGAGCCCCAGGGTGAAAAGAAAGAAGGTAGTGGGGGAAAGAAGCGGCCAGGTGATGAGCCGGTGCTTCTGCCAAAAGCTCGCCCCATCCAGCTCCGCCGCCTCGTAATACTCCTTGGGAATGGCCTGAAGCCCGGCCAGGAGGATCACCACTTGGTATCCCAGAAAGTGCCACACGCTCATGACCATGATGGCCACAAAGGCCAGGCTGGGCCCCGCCCAAAAACCCTGGGGCTGAACTCCCAGGGGCTCGAGGAGAAGGGCGAAGACACCCTTGGGCGTGTTCAGCCAGTCGAGACCCGGGGTACCAAGAAGCCAGTTGAGAAAACCGAATTCCGGGTGGTAGATCCAGCGCCACACCGCCGCCGCCGCCGTGAGGGCGGTGATGTAGGGGAGGAAGTAAAGGGTGCGGTAGAACCCCAGGAAGGCCACCTGGGTGTTCAGGAGGATGGCCACCCCTGTGGCCAGGAGAAGACCCACCGGCACGGTAAAGACCACGTACCAGAAGGTGTTCCCCAAGGCCCTCCAGAAAAGAGGGTCCTGGAGGAGGATGCGGTAGTTCTCCAAGCCAGCGAAGGCCGCCGGGCGCAGGAAGTTAACCCGTTCAAAGAGGCTCAGGTAAAAGGCGTAAAGGGTGGGGAAAGCATGCCAGACCAGAAGGAGGGCTAAGGCCGGCCAAACCAAGGCCCAGCCGTAGAGGGCTGACTGCTCCTTTTCCCTCAGGCCCCGGCCAAACAAGAGGGCGAACAAGAGAGGAGCCAGAAAGGCCAGGGGTGGGAACCAGTACGCAAAAAGCCCAAGCCCCAAAAGGGCATGGTGCCGACCGAAACGAAGCCCCCACAGGACGAGAAGGGCGTAAAGCCCAAGCCCCGCCCCCACCCAGGCCCCCGGGAGAAAGCCAAGCCGGGAAGCGTACACACCCAGGGCAAGGAGCGCCCCCAAGGACAGAAGGGCATAGAGGGGAAAGGTCCGCATCCTGTGCCGGAGTATATAGGATGGAAGGGTGTGGACCCTCACCCTGGACACCGCCACTCCCTACCTTTCCTTGGGCCTTTTCCGCGGGGAAGAGGGGGTGGGCCGGGTGGTGCGGCTAGGCCGTAAGCACGAGGAAGCCCTGTTCGGCTTACTGGACGAGCTCTTCAGGGAAGTGGGCGTGGAGCGGGAGGAGATCGGCACCCTGGTCTTAGGGGAGGGCCCGGGTTCCTACACCGGCCTTCGCATCGCTTTGGCAGCCGGCATGGGTATCGCTTTAGCCTATGGAGCCAAGGTGTTTGGGGTAAGCTCCCTCCTCGCCGCCTGCTGGCCCTTTTTGGAGGAAGGTGGGCCTCCCCTAACCGCCCTTTTCACCGCCAGAAACGGGCTCTACTACGGGGCCACCTATGCCAGGCATGAGGGGAAGCCGCTTGTGCTAGAGCCCCCCAGGAAGCTCAAAGCCCAAGAAATTTCAAGGGCCCAGCTCCAGGGTAGCCACCTTCTCCTGGACGCCCCCCCAGATCCCAGGGCCCTTTACGAGCTTCTGCCCTTTGCCAGGGATGGGGTAGAGCCCTTGTACCTTTAAATAAAGCGTCCCTGCTAGTCCGCCGCCACTCCTGGCAACCGGGGTAGACGGTACTGGTAACTGGGAAGGGGTTCCCGGAAAGCGGTTCCCCTAAGCCTTTCCGCCATCAGCACCAGGTTCTCCCCGGCAATGCGGGCATCCTCCATGAGTTCGGTGTTCTCCTTGAGGCTCACGGCCCCCCGGTGATGGGCGTAGACCAAACCCAGGGGCGCCAGGACAAACCCCATGTAGGAAAGGGGCAGGAGCATCTGCGAAAGCGCCTGGCTGGCCCCTTCCTCCTCGGCCACCGCCAACAGGACCATGGGCTTGCCCAGGTTTAAGAGACCCTGGTTCTCCATGGAGGTCATGCGCTCCAAAAGGGCCTTCATCCGGGCGGAAACGCTAAACCAGTAGACCGGCGTGGCGAAAACCACCGCGTCTGCCTGGATGAGCTTGTCCGCTATCTTGCCGAACCCGTCCCAGGGTCCTTGCACGCAGGTGTCCGGGCCGCAGGAAGCAGGGTCTTGGGAGTAGTTCCCTACGCAAAAGGGAAAGGGGTACCGCACCAGGTCCAGGCGCTCGGTGGTGGCTCCCTGGCGCCTGGCGGCTTCCAAAACCTCGTCCAACAACTCTGCCGTAAACCCGTCCGTCCGCGCCGATGCGTTGACGCCGAGCACGCGTAGACTCATAAATATCACCCAAGCACTAAACCTCCTTTAGCATAGCACGCGCACCCCAAGGCCGCCAAGGCCCGGCCATGAACTCCCCTATCCCCCGGGCCCGGACGGGGTAGCCCTTAAGCATTTCTTCCCCCACTACCGGCCCCTCGAGGCGCCACGCCAGCGTATACGTGGGGCCCGAGGAGCCTTTCCAGCGGCCCAGGGAAACGAAGTGTAGCCCCACCCCCACCAGGGGAGGGCACAAGCAGTCAACAAGCGGCAAAGCCACTGCATGGGTCCAATCCACACAACCGGACCGGGAGACCAGGGTGGGGAACTTCCCATGCTAGATTAAAGACATGGCCCTTTGGCTGGTGCGGGCGGGGAAGAGAGGGGAAACCGAGGCCTTTTGCCTCGAAAACAAGGTAGCCGCCGTAGGCTGGGACGAGGTTCCTGACCTCACCTCGTTGGACAACCGCGCGACGCTTCTGCAGCACTTGAGCACGATATATTCAGAAAAGTCCAGAAATGCCCTTATCAACTGGGCCAGCGAGTTATGGGCCTTTGCCAAAGAGATGAAGGAAGGAGACTTGGTGGCCCTCCCTTCCAAGCGAGAGCCAAAAATTCACTTCGGAACGGTGACCGGACCCTATCGCTACGTACCTGATAACCCACCCGGGGCCAAGCATACACGCCCAGTCCAATGGTTGAAGACTATCCCACGAGCGGCTCTGGACCAGGATCTACTCTACTCCCTGGGTTCCTCTCTGACCGTGGCCCAAATACAAAGGAATAATGCAGAAGAACGGGTTCGCGACCTATTAGTAAATGGGGGAGATGTAAAGAACGGAAATGGGACAGAAAAACTAAACCTCGAGGAACTTGCCCGGGATGCCATCCGGGATTACCTTAACCGCCGCTTCAAGGGGCATGCCCTGGCAAGGCTGGTGGAGGGTATTCTTCAAGCCCAGGGTTACCGCACCTTCCTCTCGCCCACCGGTCCCGATGGTGGGGTGGACATCCTGGCAGGCTCCGGGCCTTTGGGCTTTGAATCCCCCCGTATTGCCGTTCAGGTGAAGTCCGGGGATGCCCCCATAGGCACCAAGGAACTCAACGAGCTCCGGGGTGCCATGAAGAAGTTTGGAGCCAACTATGGCCTCTTTGTAAGCTGGGGTGGCTTTAAGGAAACGGCCAAAAAGGAAAAGCCCACCAGTTACTTTGAAATCCGCCTGTGGGACTCTGAAGACCTGATCCTGCACCTCTTGGAGAGCTACGAACGTCTGCCTGAGGAGCTTAAGGCCGAACTTCCCCTTAAGCGCATCTGGATCCTGGTAGAGGACGAAGAGAACGCATGACCGACACCCACGCCCACCTGGATTTCCTAGAAGAAGCCGAGCTGGAAGACGCCAAAGCCCACTTTCCGGAACTTAGGGCCATCCTCACCCTGGGGGTAGACCCAACCCGTTGGGAGAGGACCCTGGCCCTGGCCCAGGGCAATGTGTACGCCGCGGTAGGCCTCCACCCCACCTCGGCCCATCTGCTCTCCCCCGAGGTGGAAGAGGCTTTAAGGTATTACGCCCGTCACCCCCGGGTGCGGGCCATTGGGGAAAGCGGCCTGGACTATTACTGGACCCCCGAAACCAAGCCCGCCCAGCTCAAGGCCCTGGAGTTCCAAGCAACCCTGGCCGAGGAGCTCGGACTACCCTTGGTGCTCCATGTGCGGAGCAAGGATGGACAAGCGGAGGAAGACCTGGCCGCCTGGCTTCTCACCCACCGACCCAAAAGGGTGGTTCTCCATGCCTTCGGCGGGCACCCGGCCCTCGAGGCAGCGGGCCTCGAGGTGGGAGCCTACTTCAGCTTCGCAGGCCCTCTCACCTACAAGAAAAACCAGGCCCTCCGGGAAGCCGCCCAAAGGCTTCCCCTGCACAAGCTCCTGGTGGAAACCGACACCCCCTTCCTGCCCCCAGAACCCCACCGGGGAAAGCGCAACCTTCCCCACCACGTGCGCCACACCCTGAATAGGCTTGCGGAGGTGCGGGGAATGACCTTGGAGGAAATGGAATCCATCACCGACCAGAACGCGGAAACCTGCTTCCGCTGGACATAGCCCACGCCCTCTGTTTGCAAGCTCCCTGACCCCCATGGGTCAAAATGAAAGGCAATATGAGAAAGCTCCTTTTACCCCCTGTCTTACCCCTTGTCTTCCTCCTCCTAACCGCCCTGGCCGCCCCCAGGCTGGTGGTGGAGCCGGAGGACGGGGTCAAGCCGCTACTGGACCTCATCGCCTCGGCCCAGGAGGAGATCCTGGTGAAGATGTACCTCTGGACCCCAAGCCGTCTGGACGTGGTGGACGCCTTGGGGGAGGCTGTGGCCCGGGGCGTGAAGGTTAAGGTCCTTTTGGAGCGGGAGCCCTCCGGGGGACGGGTGGACCTCACGGTATTCCAGGCCCTGAAGGAACGGGGAGTAGATGTCAAGCTCACCACCCCCTTCCGCTTCGTCTTCGTCCACGAGAAAAGCCTGGTGGTGGACCGCAAGCGGGCCTGGGTGGGCACCATGAACCTCACGGGAAGCTCCTTTACCGCCAACCGGGAGTACGCCCTCATCCTGGACGATCCCAGGCAGGTGGCGGAGGTGGTAAGGGTCTTTGAAGCGGACTGGGAGGGGAAAAGGCTGGACCTCTCCCAGGCGCTTCTCGTCTGGGCCCCAAGCCGCATCCTGGGCGGAGTCAAGGAGGGCAACGCCCGGGAAACCCTCCTCGCTCTGATCCGTGGGGCCAGGAGGGAGGTTTTCCTGGAGCACCAGGCCATGGCCGATCCCGAGGTGGTGGCCGCCCTTAAGGAAGCCTTGGCCAGAGGGGTCCGGGTCCGCCTGGTGGGAAGCCCCCAGGAGCCCGGGGACACCTACTTCCTGGCGGGAGCGGAGGAGCTAAGGCGGGCCGGGGCGGATCTCCGCTTCCTACCCGATCCCTACGTGCACGCCAAAGCCCTGGTGGTGGACGGGGAGGTGGCCCTCGTGGGAAGCCTGAACCTGAGCGCCAACTCCTTAAACGCCAACCGGGAGCTTTCCGTGCGCTTCACCCGCAAGGAAGCCCCCGAGGCCTTCGCCAGGCTCCTTTCCGTGATGGAAAGGGACTTCCAGGCAGGGCTTACCGAAAACCCCTTTGCCCTACCGCCCCTGGAAGGGGTCATTCCCTGGCAAGATGCCCCTAAGTACTTTGGCCGTATAGCCACGGTGGAAGGGGTGATTCAGCAGGTGGAAGACCGGGGCACTGTGGCCTTCCTTCGGTTCGGACCCGGGGAAAGCGACCTGAGGCTGGTGGTCTTCCCAAGGAGCTACACCCTCTTCCGGCAACCCTTCCCCCAAAGCTACCTGGGTAAGAAGGTAAGGGCCAGGGGGCGCATCGTGCTTTACGCCGGCTACTACGAGATCGTCCTGGAGGATCCCTCGGCCCTCGAGGTGCTGGATGGAAGCCCTTAAGGCCCTAGGCTACGAGATAAGCCCCATAGAAGGGGGCTTCTACGGGGAGAAGCGCCGAGGGGGCGTGGTCTACCAGGTCTTCTACTCCGAGGCGGGGGACGTGCGCCTAAGGCGCCTCCGCTTCCTGAGGGAGGAGGCAAAGGCCCTAAACCTGGCCGGGGTGGAAGGGGAGTGGGCAGCCCGGTACCAGGTGGAGGAGAACTTCTTCGCCGTGGCGAACCCCCAGGACCTCCCCAGCCTGATCCTGGCCTTTGAGCGCCTTGACCTAGGGGGAGAAACCCCCTAAACTCAAGGGCAATATGCGTCTGCCCCAGGGTAATGACGCCTAGACGGGGGGCAAGGCCATCCGGCCCCCCCGGTCCCCCATGGCCGGGGGGGTCAAACCTTAAGAGGAGGGAGCATGCGGGTTCTGGTACGGGACTTGAAGAAGCATGTGGGCGAAGAGGTGGAGCTACTGGGCTTTCTCCACTGGCGGCGGGACCTGGGCAAGGTGCAGTTCCTATTGCTACGGGACCGAAGCGGCATCGTGCAGGTGGTGACCGGAGGGCAGAAACTCCCCTTGCCGGAAAGCAGCCTGCGGGTAAGGGGCCAGGTGGTGGAAAGTCCCAAGGCCCCAGGGGGCCTCGAGGTGCAGGCAAAGGAAATAGAGATCCTCTCCCCTGCCCTGGAGCCCACCCCGGTGGAGATCCCCAAGGAGGAGTGGCGGGCAAGCCCCGACACCCTTCTGGAATACCGCTATGTTACCCTAAGGGGGGAAAAGGCCCGCGCTCCCCTCAAGGTGCAAGCGGCCCTGGTGCGGGGTTTTAGGCGCTATCTAGACCGGCAGGATTTCACGGAGATCTTCACCCCCAAGGTGGTGCGGGCCGGGGCCGAGGGAGGCTCAGGGCTTTTCGGGGTGGACTACTTCGAGTACCGGGCCTACCTGGCCCAGTCCCCCCAGCTTTACAAGCAAATCATGGTGGGGGTGTTTGAGCGCGTTTACGAGGTAGCCCCGGTCTGGCGCATGGAGGAGCACAACACCAGCCGCCACCTAAACGAGTACCTCTCCCTGGACGTGGAAATGGGGTTCATCGAGGGGGAGGAGGACCTCATGCGGCTTGAGGAAAACCTCCTTCAGGAGATGCTGGAGGAAGCCCTTTCCAGTGCCGGGAACGAGATCCGGCTTTTGGGAGCCGAGTGGCCCTCCTTCCCCAAGGAAATCCCTCGCCTGACCCACGCCGAGGCCCGGAAAATCCTCAAAGAAGAACTGGGCTACCCCGTAGGCCAGGACCTTTCCGAGGAGGCGGAGCGCCTCCTCGGCCAGTACGCCAAGGAGCACTGGGGTTCGGACTGGCTCTTCATCACCCATTACCCCCGAAGCCTTAGGCCCTTCTATACCTACCCCGAGGAAAACGGCACCACAAGGAGTTTTGACCTCCTCTTCCGGGGCCTGGAGATCACCTCCGGGGGCCAGAGAATTCACCATTACCAAGACCTGGTGGAAAGCCTAAAGGCCAAGGGCATGGACCTCGAGGGCTTTAAGGGCTACCTGGAGGTCTTCAAGTACGGTATGCCCCCCCACGGGGGTTTCGCCATCGGGGCAGAAAGGCTCACGCAAAAGCTTCTCGGCCTCCCCAACGTGCGCTACGCCCGGGCCTTCCCCAGAGACCGGCACCGGCTCACCCCCTGATGCTACCCCACCCTGGCGTCGCCAGGGTGGGGTCCGAAGCAGAGGGCCACATTTAGAAGCGGTCAAAGAGGATGGCCCGCTTAACCTCCTCTATGAGCTGGGTTACGGGGATATCCCGGGGGCAGGCCTCGGTACAGTTGTAAGCGGTGCGGCAGCGCCAAACCCCGCTCCCCGATCCCAGAACCTTGAAGCGCTCCCTCTTTCCCCGGTCGCGGGAGTCAAAGATGAACCGGTGGGCCTGAACAATAGCGGCAGGGCCCAGGTACGTCCCGTTTACCCAGAAAACAGGACAGCTGGTGGTGCAGCTGGCGCAGAGGATACACTTGGTGCCGTGGTCAAACCGCTCCCGTTCCTCAGGGCTTTGCAGGCGCTCCCGGGCCGGGGGAGGCTCATCGTTGATGAGGTAAGGTTTCACCGCCCGATAGGCGGCAAAGAAGGGTTCCATGTCCACAATGAGGTCCTTCTCCACCGGCAGGCCCCGGATGGGTTCCACGGTGATCACGTTTCCCAGGTCCTTCACCAGGGTCTTGCAGGCTAGGCGGTTTCTGCCGTTGATCAGCATGGCGTCGGAGCCGCAGATGCCGTGCCCACAGCTCCGGCGGAAGGCCAGGGTGCCGTCTTGATCCCACTTCACCTTGTGCAGGAGGTCCAAAACCCGATCCCAAGGCTCGGCCTCCACCTGGTACGTGCGCCAGGTGGGCTTTTGGTCCTTGGCAGGGTCAAAGCGGAGGATCTTCAGGGTTACCTGCATGGCGCCTCCTAGTAGGTGCGGGCCTTGGGCTCAAAGCGGCCCAGGACCACGGGCTTGTAGCGGAAGGTCACCTTGCCGTCAGCCACCTTGTAGGCCAGGGTATGCTTGAGCCAGTTGACATCGTCCCGCTCGGGGTAGTCCTCCCGGGCATGGGCCCCGCGGGACTCGGTGCGGTTCAAAGCGGAGTGCACCAAGGCTTCAGAAACCTCGAGGAGGTACCCGAGCTCCAAGGCCTCCACCAGCTCGGTGTTATAGGCATCCCCCTTATCGTCAATGGAGATGCGCCGGTAGCGGTCCATGAGCTCTTTCAGGATCTCCACCTGCTTGGCCAATAGCTCTCCGGTGCGGAAGACGGAGGCGTTGTCCATCATGGTCTGCTGGAGCTCGGCCCGAAGCACCGCCACCTTCTCCTTGCCGGTGGAGTTCTTAATGCGCTCAATGCGCTCGCGGCTTTCGCCCAGGTGCTTCTCGGTGAGCTCGTGGTAATCGGCATCCTTGGCAAAGCGGGCAGCGTGGATGCCGGCACGCCGGCCAAAAACCAACAGGTCCCCCAAGGAGTTGGTCCCCAAGCGGTTGGCCCCATGCAGGCTCACGCAAGCCGCCTCCCCGGCGGCGTAAAGCCCAGGCACCACGGTGTTGTTCTCGTCCTTGATGACCTGGCCCCAAAGGGTGGTGGGAATCCCCCCCATGGCGTAGTGGGCTGTGGGCATCACCGGCACCGGCTCCTTCAGGGGGTCCACCCCCAGGTAAATACGGCTGAACTCGGTAACGTCGGGCAGCTTCTTCTCAATGACCTCAGGAGGCAGGTGGGTGAGGTCCAGAACCACGTGGTCCTTCTTGGGACCCACCCCCCGGCCCTCCCGCACCTCCAGGTACATGGCCCGGGAAACCAAATCCCTTGGGGCTAGGTCCTTGATGGTGGGGGCATAGCGCTCCATGAAGCGCTCCCCCAGGGCATTCCTCAGGATGCCCCCCTCCCCCCTGGCCCCCTCGGTGAGGAGGATGCCCAAGGGGTAAAGCCCCGTGGGGTGGAACTGGTAGAATTCCATGTCCTCGAGGGGAAGCCCCTTGCGGTAGAGGATGGCCTGCAGGTCCCCGGTAAGGGTGTAGGCGTTGGAGGTCACCTTATAGATGCGGCCAAAGCCCCCTGAAGCAATGACGATGGCCTTGGCTTGGAAGAGGTGAAGCTCCCCCGTGGCCAGTTCGTAAGCCACCAGCCCTTTGGCTACCCCATCCTCAATGATGACATCGGTGACGTGGAACTCGTTGTAAAAGGTGATGTTATGCTTCACGCACTGCTGGTAGAGGGTCTGGAGGATCATGTGCCCGGTGCGGTCAGCAGCGTGGGCCGCCCGGTGCACTGGGGCCTTGCCCCAGTCCTTGGTGTGGCCGCCAAAGCGGCGCTGGGCGATCTTACCGTTGGGGAGCCGGTCAAAGGGAAGGCCCATGTGCTCCAGTTCCAGGACCGCCTCGATCACCTCCTTGGCGAAGACCTCGGCGGCATCCTGATCGGTGAGGTAGTCCCCCCCCTTCACCGTGTCGAACATGTGCCACTCCCAGTGGTCCTCCTCCACGTTGCCCAGGGCCGCCCCTATCCCTCCCTGGGCTGCCCCCGTGTGGCTTCGCGTGGGGTAGAGCTTGGTGACCACCGCCACATCCGCACCTTCCCTAGCGGCATAAAGAGCCGTAGCTAAGCCCGCTCCACCTGCGCCTACCACGATGACCTCGTGTCTGTGCGCCATATTACTTCACCCCGAAATCGTGATTGAAAAGGGAGAGGCTTCCCCAGACTTGACCGTTATACCGCATAGAGCCCCAGGAACCTGAGGGCGGAGAGGGGATGGAAGGAGAAGGTCTCCAGGGCCGCCTTCTTCTTCC